>MWCL01000024.1 GCA_002070025.1 Spirochaetes bacterium ADurb.Bin215 | reverse complement strand
TCCGGTGCGCTCCACGGACTTACCGGTTTTCTCGCGGTAACCGGAACCTGGTATACCTGTCATCAGGGCATAACAAGCGGGATGGGATGGAGCGCCCTTGCGGTGGCGCTCATAGCCGGAAGACATCCACTGGCTATCGTTCCCGCGGCCATCATATATGCCTGGATTCAGGTCTCGGGAGACAATGCGCTGCTTTCCACCCGTGTCGACTTTGATTCAACCGCGATACTTCAGGCAGTCCTTTTCCTTGTTATCTCGGCGCGAACGATTCCCTCTATCGTGCAATTCAGGAGAAAACGTCCGTGATATCGATAGCACAAACACTGTTCATCATGTCGGTTCCACTCCTCTTCGCCACGCTCGGGGCACTGATCTCCGAACGGGCCGGAGTCTTGGCGGTATTTATGGACGGAGCCATAACTCTTTCCGGTTTTATCGCCATCGCCGTAACCATGGCTACCGGAAATCCGCTTTCCGGTTTCATTACATCGGCAATACTGACGACGGGCCTTCTCATGGTGCTCGCGTGGTTTACCGAACATACCCGGGCCAACCCCTTTCTTGTAGGACTTTCCGTCAATTTTCTGGCTTCGGGTATTACATCATGGCTTTCATCACACCTGTTCGGAACCCGCGGTGTAATCGCCCTGGCTGATTCCGGTGTGCATTGGAGAATCCCCGGCATCCTGAGTGTTGCCGCTGCGCTGTTTGTCACCATCATCGTATGGTGGACGCTTACCCATACCCTTTTCGGTCTCAGACTATCCGCCAGCGGACCGGCCCCGCAGATACTCACCGTCAGGGGGAGCAATCCCGCCCGCTACCGCATAGCATCATGGGGAATTGCCGGCTTTTTTGCTGTCTGCGCAGGGACAATCCTCGCCTTCAATCTCGGAGCCTATGTCCCCAATCTCAGCGCCGGCCGCGGCTGGACCGCGCTTGCGGCCATGTATCTTGCATACCGCAAACCCCTCCCCTGCATTGCAGCGGTTCTGGTATTCAGTGGCGCTGAATACATTACAACCATACTGCAGGGGACAACCCTGGTTCCGGCAAGCATAATTCTCGGTCTCCCGTATGCACTCGCGCTTCTGGTTTTTCTTTTTATCCCACAGACGGGATCTACCAAAAAAACCCGGTAAGTTTTCAACAATTTTAATAGCAGTATCCTTTTTTCCAAAAATCCTGTGCTATCATGTATGTTTGGGCTTATTTCCGGAAAGGAGGAGTCAATGAATGAATCCGGCACCAATAATCTTGCGCGCATTTTCAATCCGGCCAACAAAACAGCAATGGTTGAAGAATGCATGGAAATAGCGGAGTCCTTTCTTCAAAAAAACGACCAGCAAGAGTTACGATTCCGATGGGATACGACCACCGACCTCTATGAGGGAGCCTTTCCAGGCTACCAGGCTTGCAATACTGAATACCATGATTATGTGCATACCTGCGACGTTTTTTGCGCGACAGTCCGCATGATTGACGGCGCGGTTGCGGACGGGCAGCGTTTTTCAGCGGAGATGATTCTTGACTGCTGTACCGCGGCCATGCTGCATGATTCGGGCTACATCCAGGAATTGTCCGACACCGCGGGAACGGGTGCGAAATATACCAAAACACATGTCACACGGAGTGTTTCCTTCACGCTTGCCAACAGGGATGCGTTTCATCTTGACGAACAAAACGCTGAACGGATAGGACGACTCATTTCAGGCACCGATCTTGCCCTCAAATTTGACGATATACCCTTTGATGGCACGGAAGAACGTCTTGCCGCAGAGCTTCTTGCATCCGCAGACCTGCTCGGACAAATGGCAGACAGGACCTCTCTCGAAAAATTACTCTTTCTCTACTACGAATTCCGCGAAGCCGGATTCCCCGGCTATGACACCGAATTCGATATCCTGAAAAAAACCCTTTCCTTTTATGAATCAACCAAACATCGTCTCTTCGAGACGCTCAATAACGCGGCGCGGTTCGCTTTTGATCATTTCGAGCACCGGTACGGGGTTAAAAAAAACCTCTATCTTGAATCGATTCAGCACCAGATTGACTATCTTGAATCGATTATCCTCGATGATACCGTAAACTTCAGAAAGAAGCTCAAACGGCTTGATCTGGAGAAAGTCTCGCGATCGCATCAGCATATTGAACTGCATGCATAAAAAAAACCCCGGGGCAACCGGGGTTTTTCATTTTGGCGAATCTGTCAGGGATTGATGGTCACGATTGAACCGTCGTCCCGGTACTGGAGCCGCGCGAACTTTACATTCCGCTTGTGGTTGATTCCGCCGGAGAGCTCGCAGTCATGGTAGAACAGGAACCATTCGCCCTGGAACTCGACGATCGAGTGGTGGGTTGTCCATCCGAGCACCGGGGTCAGGATGACGCCGCGCCAGGTATACGGTCCGTAGGGATTGTCCGCGGTCGCGTACACGAGCTGGTGGGTATCGCCGGTTGAGTAGGAGAAGTAGTAGGTTCCGTTGTACTTGTGCATCCAGGGACCTTCGAAGAAACGTTGGTCGCGGTGCTTCGCCTTCAGCTGATTGCCGTTTTCGTCGAGTACCACAATGTCGCGGGGTTTTTCCGCAAACTCGAGCATGTCGCCGTTCATGCGGGCAATCTTGCAGCAGACGGCATTTTCTTCGTCGGCGGGTTCTCCCCCGTTCGGATCGAAGGTGCCGGTTTTCCACTTGTCGAGCTGTCCGCCCCATATTCCGCCGAAGGCAAGGTAGTACTCGCCGTCATCATCCGGAAAAATGCAGGGGTCGATCGAGAAGCTTCCCTTTATATAGTCGGGCTGTGCCTTGAAGGGACCGGCGGGAGTATCACCGACGGCAACACCGATGCGGAACATGTTGTCCTTGTCGCGCGCAGGGAAGTAAAAGTAGAACTTGCCGTTCTTTTCCGCGCAGTCGGGCGCCCACATCTGGGACGTTGCCCACGGGACATCGTCAACATGGAGAATAACGCCGAGGTCTTTCGGCGGTGTATTCATGTCGGCCATTTCGTAGACATGATAGTCTTCCATGGCATACTGGTCGCCATTGTCGTTTGATTCCATTTCAATATCGCGGTCATGCGAGGGATAGATATACAACTTTCCGTTAAATACATTCGCAGAAGGGTCCGCTGAATACTGTTCCGTAATCAGGGGTTTTTTCTCTTGCAGCATTACTAAACTCCTTAAAAAAAATACTGGTATGTGCGTACATACCAGTATAACGGATTACGGTAAAAATGCCAGTGGCTTCAGGTTCAATACCCGGAAAGTATGGCTGAAAGCCGTTCGGGACCGATGACTTTCATGAAGCTCGCGAGCCGGGGGCCGCGTTCCTTGCCGACAAGCGCGCGATACACGGCGGTAAAGAGGTCCTTGGGATCAAGTCCGGCATCGTTCGCCACCGCATAGAGGCGCTCGGAAAGGGCCTTTTCGTCGAGGCCGTCCATGGCGGGCAGCACCGAATCGCGGATGGTAACAACCGCGGTTTTTTCCGTGGCGGAGAGCTCCGCGCAGGTTCCGTCTGCAACAAGGGCAAAGCGGAAATCTTCGGGCGCGCACTCGGTAATCCAGTACCAGGCGCAGGCTGCGCGGGTCTTAAGGCGGTCCACCTGGTCAGGAAGGAGATCCGGCAGGGAAGACAGAACCGCGTCGATGTCGCCGGAATTGATCTGCAAGAGGTTGCACAGGTGCCGGAAAGGAATCTGATAGGACACGCACGACGGCATGCCGTCAACCTGGGAAAGTTCATAAATCCGCTTTTCTTTCGCGAGCACATCGTCATTCTTGGCCGCCTGGAGGCCCCAGGCGATCCGTTCGGTCTTGTCGTAGTCCTCGTAAATCTTGATAACGTCGAGATCAAAACTGATAACGAACTCGGTATTGGGCCGCGTACCCGCGAAGAGATAGCGGGTCACTTCCGGCTGATACACGCGGAGTACATCGGCGAGATCCACCACCTTGCCGGACGAGGACGACATCTTGCCGGGGTTCCCCTTGCTGCCGATGAAGTCGTAACGGAAGGTGACCGGTGCCGGCCAGTCAAATATCTCTTCGGACACGATGCGCGCGGTGTCAAAGGAACCGCCCTGGGAATGGTGATCCTTTCCCGCCGGTTCGAATACGGTCTTTTCAAAGAACCAGCGCATGGGCCAGTCCACCCGCCAGCCGAGCTTGACGCCCTTGGCGGTCCGGATATCGGCCGTTTCGCCGTGTCCGCATTCGCAGGTATAGGAAAGTCCCCACTCTCCGTCCCAGCCGGTCACCGTGGTCGTATCGCGGTTACAGGCTGAGCAGAACACGGACACCGGCCAGTATGCTTCGTCCGCCGGAATCTTGTGCGCGTCGTCGCGGTGGCGGTTGAGGCAGTCCTTGATCTTCTCGCGGTTGTCGAGCGCCTTCTTCATGCCCTCGACATACATGCCGGATCGGTACCGTTCGGCCTGATAGAGAAATTCGGGATGTATGCCCACTTTGGGAAGAATGTTCTCCACATCCACTTCATGGTGGCGCGCGTAGCTTTCATCGCGGCCGAAGGTGTCGGGAACAAGGGTGATGGGATAGCGCAGGTATTTCTGCAGTTCGTCCTGTTTTGGCATGTTGGCCGGAACCTTGCGGAATACGTCGTAATCGTCCCAGGAATAAATGAAGCGGACGTTTTTTCCGCGTTCCTTGAGAGCCCGCACAACGAGATCGACAGAAATGATCTCGCGGAAATTCCCGATATGGACCGTGCCCGACGGGGTAATGCCGGAGGCGCAGGTGTAGACGTCCAGGTCGCCGCGCTCACGGATGATTTTCTCGGCGGTCTGGTCCGCCCAGTGAAATAGCTTTGTGTCTGCTGAATTGCTCATAATGGGGGAAAGTATAGCGAAAATGGCAGGTCTGGACAATCGGGGTGCAAGCGGGGTGCAAGCGGCGCCCAAGCGATGCCGCGCTCAGGCGGGGTATTTGGTTCACCACGGCCAGCTCAGCACCCCGGCGGGATGAAAACCGCCCGGTCGGGTGCGGCACCGCTCAGGCGCTGCCGCGTTCGATGAGTTCCGGCATGATGACGAGGTTTTCGCCCGGGCCGTTTACCGCCGACTCCAGGGCGAGAATGACGGAGCCCGCCCCGGCAAGCATGAGGCGCTGACGGATAGTGGTAAGGCCCGGATGCACGAGCCGGGCAACGGGAAGGTCATCGTAGCCCATTACCGCGATATCATCGGGGATCCGCAGGCCCTTTTGACGGGCCGCGTCGATAAAACCGAGCGCGCTCATGTCGCCGGAAGCGCAGATTACCGCATCGGGGAGTTCGTCCAGTCCGTAAAAATATTCGAACCCTTTTGTTCCATCTTCACTGAAATAATCCCGGGCTTCATACACAAGAGACTGTTCAAACTCAAGCCCGAGCCGCTGCAGGGTGTTCACATATCCCATGAGCCGCTCCGACGGTACCGCTCCCGGTTCCCGTCCGGACGTGGGACCATTGATGAGTCCTATCCGCCGGTGTCCGGCACGGAACAGATAATTGATGGCGATGCTCATTCCTTTCTGGTTTTCCAGAAGTACCGACTGGGCGCCAGGGACACTGGTCTGAAGGAGGATGAGCGGCTTCCCTACCTTGTTGTATTTTTCAACCGCTTCAACCGACGGGGTGAGGTTTACCGTAAGAACGGCATTGACCATTCGGAACCGGAGGAGTGTTTCGAGCAGATCCTCCCGGATAACCGGTGAAAACCGGGTAGGAAAGATAACGGTCGAAGCATTGAGACCAAGAGACTGCATGACCCGGTCAATTCCCCGAAATATTTCCATAGTTGATGCTGAGTCTAACACCGAGGTCAGGATGGCGATTGACGCGCGTTCATCCCTGTTTTTCCAGCGGGAAAAAGTGTCAAGGTATCCTGATTTCCGGATAGTCTGCATGACAAAGCGTACAACCTCCGGCTCGAGTGCCGAGGGTGAGGTGAGTACTTCCAGGATTGTTTCACACGAGAGGGACGCCTCCCGTGCGACATCATGAATGGATAGTCCCATACAAACCTAGAAATGATCCGTAGTGCTCAAGCCGTTTTTTTCCACGACGGCAAGGCCCTTTTCCACATCTTCGACCTTGAAAATAATGACCGCAGTCTCTCCGGCCTTGTCGAGCGCCGCATACAGATACTCGATGTTGATCTCGTTCTTTTCAAAAAGTTCGAGAACACCGGCAAGGCTGCCAACGCTGTCCGGAACGGTAACCGCCAGTACGTCAGTTGTCTTGGTGGTGAATTTTTCCTTTTCGAGTATTTCCATCGCTTTGGGAACCGAGTCGACAATGATGCGGAGGATACCAAAGTCCGCGGTATCTGCGATCATGAGGGCACGCAGATTGATGCCGCCATCCTTGAGAACCCTGGTTACCTCGGCGAGGCGGCCTGCCGCGTTTTCAAGAAATATGGATATTTGCTGTATCTTCATGTGTAGCCTCCTTAAATCTGACGTTTGTCGATAACCCGTTTTGCCTTGCCGATTGAGCGTTCAATACTCTTCGGTTCAACCAGTTTCACCTTTATCGCGATACCGAGCTTGCTCTTCATGGTCGCTTCAATCTTGTTGCGGAGCTGTTCCATGTCTTTCGTCTCGTCGGAGAAGGCTTCGGGGTTAACCTCAACGTGCAGTTCCGCGTCGTCCAGATGGGTCTGCGCACTCCGGTCAACGATGATGAGGTAATTCGGCTCGACGTGCTGGATTTCCATGAGAGCATGTTCAATCTGGCTCGGGAAGACGTTGACGCCCCGGATAATGAGCAGATCGTCGGTTCGTCCGAACAGGCGGTGTATCCTTCGGGTGGTGCGTCCGCATCCGCAGCGTTCCTTGATGATAAAAGTGATGTCCCGGGTGCGGTAGCGGATGAGCGGGGTGCCTTCCTTGGTGATGGTAGTAATGACGAGCTCGCCCTTCTCGCCTTCGGGAAGCACCTTGCCGGTCGCCGGATCAATGATCTCGGGATACCAGAAGTCTTCATTCACGTGCATGCCGTACTGTTCGGCGCATTCAAAGGCAACGCCCGGTCCGGTTATTTCGGTAAGGCCGTAAATATCGTAGGCCTTGATGTTCCAGGCTTTTTCAATTTCCTTGCGCATGTTCTCGGACCAGGGTTCGGCGCCGAAACACCCTGCGCGGAGGCCGAGCGAGGTGGGATCAATACCCATTTCACGAGCCTGTTCGGCCATGTACAGCGCGTACGAGGGAGTACAGGTGATGATGGTTGATTTGAAATCCCGCATGAGCATGAGCTGTTTTTCGGTATTTCCGGATGAAACCGGGATGACGGTCGCGCCTATCCGCTGGGCGCCGTAGTGTGCGCCGAGTCCGCCGGTAAAAAGACCGTAGCCGTAGGCGTTCTGGACTATGTCGTTCCGGGTGCCGCCGGCGCCCGAAAGGGTGCGGGCCATTCCCTCGAACCAGTCGTCCATGTCGCGTTGCGTGTAGGCGTCGATAACCGGCGTACCGGTCGTACCGCTGGACATATGAATCTCGACAATTTCCGCCTGGGGAACCGCGAGTAATCCGTACGGATAGGTGACGCGGAGATCGTCCTTCGTCGTAAAGGGAAGTTTCGCAAGATCATCAAGTGTCTTGATATCGTTGGGGGAAACACCCGCTTCGTCGAGTTTGGTTCGATAGAACGGTACATTGGTATACACACGCTCAACCAGATTCTTGAGACGGGCAAACTGCAGGGAACGCATTGCTGCCCGATCCATACATTCATTTTCAGGATTCCAGATCATAATGGCACCAGTATACACCGTATCGGGGTCTGCGCCAAATAAATTCCTCAGCTATTTCGCAGGTCTTCCACGCGCTTTGCCTTGCCCTCGGCTACCGGAAGGCTTCCCGGCTGTTTTATTTCCACCAGGGGACGGATGGTAATGAGCGCGGTCAGTTCATCCCGGATCCGCTCACGAAGCGCGTTGATTACCCGTGTGTCGTCCGCGAACATCTCGGGAGTTATCTCGACCTTGATGGTCATCCGATCCAGAACGCCGTCTTTTTCAACCACGATCAGATAGTTGGCGCCGACCCCCTTTGTCCGAAGGAGTACTTCCTCAATCTGGCTCGGAAAAATGTTCACGCCGTTGATGATGAGCATGTCGTCGGTACGGCCGGTAAAGCGTGCGATCCGGCGGTGAGTTCGTCCGCATTCGCAGGGTCCGGTAATCACACGGGTCAGATCCCGGGTGCGGTAGCGGATGAGCGGCATGGCGTCGCGGCAGAGAATGGTTAGCACAAGCTCTCCGGTTTCGCCGTCGGGAACCGGTTCAAGGGTCTCCGGGTCAACGATTTCCATGATGTAGCGGTCTTCCCACACGTGCATGCCGGCACGGTACACGCATTCAAACGCGAGTCCCGGACCGTTCATTTCGCTCATGCCGTAGCAGTTGTACACTTCGATGCCGAGCTTGTCCTGGATCTTGCAGCGCAGTTCCTCCGAATGGGGTTCAGCGCCGGTTATCGCCTTGCGGAGCTTGAGCTCACCGCGATCATATCCTTCGCTTTCAATGGCTGCGTGGAGATGGAGAAGATAGCTCGGGGTTGCATGAATGATGGTGGTTCCGAAGTCTTTCATGAACTTGAGCTGACGGATCGTGTTGCCCGCGCTCGTCGGAATGACCATGGCGCCCATGAGTTCTGCGCCGTAATGGAAACACAAGCCCCCGGTAAAAAGACCATAGGTCATCATGTTCTGCACCACGTCGCCGCGGCTTCCGCCGGCTGCGGTAAGACTTCGCGCCATGGTGTCACTTGCCATGTCGAGATCTTTCTGGGTCAGGTAAATAACCGTGGGAGTGCCGGTTGTTCCGCTCGAGGCATGGAGACGAACCACCTCCTCGCGGGGAACGGCAAGAAGTCCGTAGGGGTAGGCGTCGCGAAGATCGTTTTTGGTGGTAAAGGGCAGTTTGCGGATATCCGCAATGGTGGAGATGACAGCGGGGGACGTTATGCCGGCATTCTTGTACCGCCCACGGTAAAAGGGTGTGTTAAGCGCGTGTTCCACCTGTTTTTTCAAACCGGCAGTCTGTATCCGCTTAATTTCTTCCCGTGATGCTGTTTCGATTGCCTTGTCCCTGAAGGGAACGTCCCGGTCTGCCATTATTCCGCCTCCTCTCCGAGTTTGAGCGCCTTCATGTTGATGTCCACCAGGCGCGGATCTTTTTTCGCGAACGTTTCATGGACGCTTTCGGCAAGCGCCTTCTCGCTCACCGGCAGTTCCCGGTACGCAGCGCCCACAAGCACCATGTTCGATGCACGCAAATTTCCGGCTTCACGGGCAAGCTGTTCCGCGTGAACGAGCCGGTTCCGGGGGAGTTTTCGTATCGCTGCATGGATTCCCTCAAGATCGGGATAATTGCCGATATTGACGACGGGCTCCGCGGCGGCAACCAGGATGCCCTCCGGTTTCAGAAATGAAAGATAGCGCAACGCTTCCACCGGCTCCATCGAAAGAATCATGTCCGCCCCGCCGACAGGAATCAGATCCGAGGTAATCGGTTTGTCGGAAATGCGCATATGTGCCTGCACGGCCCCGCCCCGCTGGCTCATCCCGTGTACTTCGGACTGGCGGACTTCGAGTCCGTCCAGCATGGCGGCCCGCGCGATGATGGTAGCGAGAGAAAGAACACCCTGTCCGCCTACACCGGCGAGAATAATGTCATAGGTCATGAAACGCTCCTTATTCCTGAGGCGACGCCATCCGGGCGTCAACCAGTTTTTCAAATTCGTCGATTTTTTCCACAAAGAGGGAAACACCCGATTCCCAGAACGCCGGATCTTCAATATCAAATCCGGCGGCTCTCGTTACCGCAACCGCGTCGAGCCGGCCCGTTCCCAAAAGGATGTCCCGGTACGTTCCGGCAAAACCGCTGCCTTCACTCCGGTACCTGCTGTACAGGGCCAGGGCAAACAGTTGTCCGAAGGCATAGGGAAAATTATAGAAGGCGAGTTCGCTCGAATAGTAATGCGGCTTGACCAGCCAGAGGTACGGATGTCGCTCCTCAGGATTGAGACCGTCGCCGTAGGTTTTCTCCTGGGCACGCAGCATGAGGCTGCACAGGGTTTCCGGTGGCACCTCGCCCGCTTTCCGCGCTTCAAAGAGGCTCTTCTCGAAGTGATAGCGGGACAGGATGTCCACCAGTATCTGGCAACCGTCCTGGAGATGCATCTCCAGAAGCGCGAGTTTGTCTTCCCCGGCAGCGTTTTCATACGCCGCGTCAAAGACCACGGTCTCGGCGAAAATGGACGCCGTTTCCGCAAGGGTCATGGGCGTATTCTGCAATAATCCCGGTTCGTCCTTGAGCACTTCGGCGTGATACGCGTGACCGAGTTCATGGGCCATGGTCAGTATCGAACTGAAGGAGCCGTCAAAGTTGCAGAGTACCCGCCCCTCTTTCGCGAGCGGCATGAACGTGAAGTACGCTCCGCCGATTTTACCGCTCCGCATTTCCGCGTCGAGCCAACCGCCGTCGAAGGCTTTTTTGGCAAAGGCTCCCATGTCTGGCGAGAATTTCGCGAAATTATCTTCAACTACGGAGCGCGCTTCGGCAAAATTGAATGACGCCGTGGTCTTTCCGACCGGCGCGAACAGATCGTAGAAAGAACAGGAAGGAAGCCCGGCCAGGCGCGCTTTTGCCCGGAGGTACCGCCGCCAGTGCGGGAGCGATTTTTCCATGACGGCAAGAAGTGCGTCCAGCGCTTTGCGGGAAAGAAGTCCCTGGCGAACCGACTTCTCTATGGCGGCGTCGAAGGCGCCGCCCGGCCAGCCGCGGCGAGTGTTCAAGGTGATATTCGTTCCCTTTACGCCATTTAGCGCGGCGGCAACCGGAACGGAAATGCGTTCACACACGTCCATTTCCTTGCGATATGCTTTCTCGCGGACCGAACGGTCTGGCGAATGAGCCAACGCCCGGAGTTCCACCAGGGTTTTCCGCTCTCCGGTTGATTCATCCCAGAGACAGTCCGCTGTTGACGTAAGCTGCTCCTGCAGGTGTCCCCAGGCGCTCGCGCCCGAGCGTGCGAGATCCGCAGCAAGCGATTCCTCACCGGGAGTCATTTGCCGGGAAGCCCAGAAAAGCTGGTCTTCCAGCATGGAGCGGTAGGGTTCCAACTCCGTTTCGTTCGCCAGAAGGGGACGCACCGCGGATTCGTTTACCGCGAGGACTGAACGGAAGCGCGTGTACAACGGTGAAAAGGGTACCAGAGCTTCCTCCACCGCATTCAGCTCATTCATGGCGCGGGTGTCGGTGGTATCCGCCGAGTACACCGCGTAGCAATAGGACACGAGTGTTTCTGAAACCGCTTTTTCGCGGTTCATGAGGCCGAGCAGTTCCCGCAATGGGGGCAGAAATTCCGCAGGCGCTTGAAACGGGGGCGTTTCTTCAAGCCGTGAAAGTTTCGTGTCGAGTTCGGTGGCAATCGAGGAGAGACTATCTTTTGTGTCCCGGTATTTCGCGCTGTCAAAGCCGGGAAATACCGTCTCGAGATTCCAACGGGGTGGTACAACCGCCCCGGAAACAGTATCAGCCATTGGCGATCGCTTCTTTTTTCTTCCGGAGACGCGCGGCTTCCAGACATTCACGAACCATGATGATAACGGATACACCCCGGTATTCCGCTTCTTCCAGAATCACCTTCGTATTGTCCTCCACCAGATTCGGCTTCGCGTCCACGATCCGGAGATGTTCTTTTTCTACGCCGACACCGAGAACAATCTGTTCGAGCTGGCTCGAGGGAAGCATGGTCGGCTGGCAGCCGGTCATGGCGACTATCGAATTGTCCAGAATGATGATGGTGACCGGGGTTTTGGTGGAAACGGCGTCCACGAGGCCGGTTATTCCGGAATGGAGGAACGTCGAGTCGCCGATAACACCGAACGCGTACTTGTACCCGGCTTCCGCGGCGCCGCGGGCCATGCCGATGGACGCGCCCATGCAGACGATGGTTTCAATAGCCTTGAGCGGCGCCACCGCGCCAAGGGCGTAACAACCGATATCGGCGGTAACAACGGTAGAAACCTTTCCTTCCTTCGTGTTGAGAATCTCGACCGCCTTGTTCAGGGAGGTGTACGAATCGTGATGCGGACAGCCTTTGCAGAGCTGGGGTGGCCGCGCGGGAAGTTCGGGGACCGACACGGAATCGAGTATGGTCTTCTTTACCGGAAGACCGAGCGCGGCGCGCACCGTGTCTGGGTTCAGTTCTCCGGCCCGGGGGAGCTCGCCGGTAAACTTTCCGGTTACCCGGTTTTTCCCGGGAATAAGCCCGCGAAGCTGTTTCTCGATAAAGGGCATACCTTCTTCGATTACGAGGATTGTTTCTGCGGTATCCGCAAGCGCGCGAATTTTATCAAGCGGGAGCGGCATACCGGCCACATGGAGAATCGAGGGGAGTCCTTTCTCGCCGCAGGCTGCGGTGTAATCGGCGAGATTTTCATCGAAGTAATTTCGTCCGAGACCGCTTGTAATGATGGCAAGGTCTTTTCGGGCGGGATTGAGCTTGAGCGTATTGCGTTCCCAGGCATTTGACCAGGAGACAAGATCATCCTGCTTGTCGATCATCTTCGCGTAGTTTTTCCGTGCAAGCGCGGGAAGGAGCATCCAGTCCGCGGGAGATCCCTTTTCCAGGATATTTTCATTCCGGGGTGCCGTAACGGTAGTGATGTGTGCCCGGGAATGGGAAAGCCGGGTTACCATGCGTAAAATGACCGGAACCTGCCATTTTTCGGAAACCTCGAAAGCTTCCGCCATCATCTCGTAGGCTTCCTGCTGATTCACCGGCTCAAAGAGCGGTACCATGGCAAAGTCGGCATAGAACCGGGTATCCTGTTCACCCTGACTCGAGTGCATGGACGGATCGTCGGCAACAACACAAACAAGACCGCCCTTGATCTGGCAGAGGGACGAGTTCATGAAAGGGTCCGCGGCAACGTTAAGCCCGACGTGTTTCATGGTCACCAACGCGCGTTTTCCGGCGAACGATACACCGAGGGCTGTTTCATACGCGGTTTTCTCATTCGCGCACCATTGGGCAACCGGCCCGCCGGAATGTTCAACTGTATCAATAATATATTCGAGGATTTCCGTAGAGGGCGTGCCCGGATAACCGAAACAACCCGAAACACCCGCGTGAATCGCGCCAAGCGCGACCGCTTCGTCTCCAAGCAGAACAAGTTCGTTCATGAATAACTCCAGAAAAAAAGATCGGCCCGAAGGCCGATCCCATTTTACAGATTATACCGGAGGTCGTCCACCAGCAGGGACCCCGCCAGCTCATTTCTTGCCGTTTCCATGGCGGCATACTCCGAGGAACCAACCGCCGTATGGGTAATCGTCGTCATATAGATTTTTTCATTACGCACAAAATCCCAAACGGAAAGCTCCACGGACATGGTACACGTCCACTGCCCGTCGCTGCCTTGCTCAAGCGAGGTTATACGGTTTGTTCCATACATGAAGCGCTGCACGCCGCCGCCGAACTGCGCGCGGGCCGCTGCAATCAGTTTTTCTTCATCTCCCGCGGCGATCTGACGGGGAAAATCCGCCATGCCGATCCGGGAGAACCCTTTTTGAATGAGCGGGCGGAGAAGTTTTGTGGCAGTCTGGCTGTACGAGAGCAGTGGTTTGCCGTTCTTGTCGTAATCAAGGATGGCAATGGTCGTCGGGATGCTTTTTTTCACGGTTTCGACACCATGGACAAACGAAACCGACAAAGCCCGGTCTGCTCCATCCTGCCGGAGCTGTTCTACAAGTACCGCGTCGCGGATCGGGAAATTGGCGGTTATGGACACCGTGTTTTTCCCCGATGTTGCCGGAACCGGCGCGGTAAATGAAGCGGTGCCCGATTCGTCTGTCACAAGATCCGCCGAGCCGTCCTCTACAGATCCGTCCTCCCGGTATGCGGGATAGCGTACCGCACAGGGAACGCCGGCGAGCGATGTTTCGACCCCGTCACGTTCGGCCGTTACTTTAATCGCAAAACTTCGGGAAAAAGCCTTTCCCGGAACGGTATCGCCCGGCGAGGAAACCTGAACAACACGCACAGCCTTGAGCGCGGTCCCCATTGTTTCCCGGATTGTTGACGCGTTCTCCGGTTCTGTTTTCAGGGAAGCGAGTATGTCGGCAGCCTTGTTGAATGAGTCGAGGGCTGCGGCATAGTTACCGGCAGCGAGATATTCGTTCATATCCGCCTCGTATTGGGCAACAAGGACACGGGCTTCCTCAGTTTTCATGCACTTTATTCCCGCGGGAGGCGCGGCACGGTTCAGGGTGCCGCCTTCCTCGGCGGATCCAGAAACTGTGACGAGCGCGGGGCAACGGCCCGAAGCAGGTATATCGATACGGGAAAGATCCGGAGAACTTGCGCAGGACACGAAAAGCGCCGCGACGCTTGCAAATAGAAGACTGAAACGAATCATGGGACCACCTTCATTACGACACATTATTTTTAACAAGAATACCACGAAACCTCCAAAAGTTCCACAAAAACCTGCAGTTGTCAGAAAGTCCGCGGAGATATACAATGCGGTATGCGAGCAACACAGTCCATTATTCACCACGAAAATTTCCTGTACAATATCCGGCAAATTACTGCCAAACTCTCCGGCAAAACGCAACTATGCATACCGGTCAAGGCCGACGCGTACGGGCATGGAGCTGTTTCCATCGCAAAAACCGCGGTCGAAGCCGGGATCACGCATCTGGCCGTCGCGACCGTCCGGGAAGGCCTTGAACTGCGGGACGCCGGAATCTCGTGCCATATACTGCTGTTCAGCCCTCCGGATGCCGGAGACGCAGATATCATCATCAAACACGATCTGGAACCCTTCGTTACGGGAACAAAACTAGCCGGACGCCTGGCAACAGCGGCGAAAAATGCCGGAAAGACCGCGAATGTCCATATCAAGATTGACACCGGCATGGGCCGGCTCGGTTGTTCTCCCGACGATGCGGCCGAAGTGGCCCGGGCAGTATGTGAAGGCGGGAATCTCTCGCTTGCGGGAACCGCGACGCACCTGGCCGTATCCGATTCACCCGATGAAGCGGACCGCGCGTATACGGATGAACAACTCGACCGGTTTGATGACGCGCTTTCCCGCATCCGGGAGCTCGGCATAAACCCCGGTCTGGTACACGCCGCGAATTCGGGCGGCATACTGCTTCATCCCCGCGCGCACTACGACATGGTACGACCGGGAATCCTCTGCTACGGCTATGTGCCGGACGAACGCCTGAACGGAATACTTCCGCTCAAACCGGTTATGGAGCTGAGAACGGGCATCATAGAAAAACACTCCATGAAAGCAGGAGAAACCGTATCGTACGGCCGGGCATGGAAAGCAGATCGTGACACGGTAATCGCGGTTATACCCGCCGGATATGCGGACGGCTTGCCCCGAAAACTCTCTCCCGGGCTGACGGTCTGGATCAACGGCGCGTCCTATCCGGTCGTGGGCAGAATCTGCATGGACCTCTGCATGGTAGACCTTGGCCCCGGCTCAAAAATCCCGGTGGGAACAGAAGTGTCAGTATTCGGTCCGGAACCGAATCCGGTTTCTGCCGGAGGCCTCGCGAAAATTCTGGAGACGATCCCCTACGAGATTACCTGCGGTATCGGGAAACGGGTCCCGAGGGTGCCCGCCTGACTGCTACCAAAATTGTTGAAAATGTACTGCTATCAAAATTGTTGAAAAAATTTCGCCGGACAACCATGCCCGGCGGGGCTTATACTGACGGACTCACGTAGCCCGCGGAATAGGCCCGTTCCCAGGAAACACTCTTCCCCGGGTCAAGGGAGAAGGCGAAAAACACTTCAGGACTGATAACATGCTTCCAGCCCCACAGGTGTACCGCATCCGGGGTAAAATTACCCGATTCCTCAATGAAGATCCCCGAGTTTTCCAGGCGCCATTTGGCGGCAACACCATCCACCGAGGTTTCCCCTCCGGTCAGGCCGCCGAGATAGAACTGGTTGCGGGCACGGCCGGTAAACGAGACCGTGGTACCGGAGAGCTTCAGTATCTTGTCAGGATCAACCTGCTCAACAAGAATCACGTTTTCAACATTCCAGGGAAACTCGAGGGTATACCCCGGAGCCACGCGTTTCCCGCCGAGCGAGAGAAAATTGTGAACGTATTCGTCGGTCTCAATGCGTTTTGAACCGGAATTTTTCAGGGTATAGGCGATGGTAAACCCGCCGGGAGCGAGCGCGATCCGTTTGGTGTAGTGGTAGGCATAGCCGTTTCGTTCTCCCGAGGTACAAGAGAAAATGACCGCATCCTGCCCGTCGGTACTGTCATCGAACGACAGGGGATCAAGCTTGTAGTCAGTATAGAAAAAGTAGGGATCTTCGTCTTTTTTAAGCCATCCGGTTCCTATTTTGGGAAACCATTCACCGGGATGGCAATCGTGATAGCCGACTACCTTTTTAATGCCGAATTCGTTATGGAGCCCGCGGCCGAAACGGGCGGGATTTCGCTGGAACCGGGGCTTCTCCTGTCCCAGAAGCTCAATATCCCGGAACCGGACCGACGACACGAGACCGTTCCAGTCAAACCGGCTTGCGGTATATCGTTCGCCGGGACGTTCCAGCTGGAGAAGAAATTCGTCATTCTTCAAGAGTAGCGCCATTATGCCCTCACCTTTTCAATCATCGCGAGAAACTCTTCCGTTTCTTTTTTCGCGATCTGTACGAATGAATTATCTTCCACCCGTCCGAGAACAGCGTCCCGTTCCGCGGTATTGCGGTACGTCAGTTCACGGTAGGGGTTCCGGTAATCTTTCTCTTTCGTAATGAAAACCTGTTCTTCAATGTATCGTCTGATTTCTGCCGCTTCATCCAGCAGGGAATTCCAGCGTTCCACGGTAATCAGCTGTTCTTCGGTAAGATACCGAAGCACCGCGTAGGCATGTTCAGCCCGATCACGGGGATAGGCGTTCCAGAGCGTTTCATAGTGCTCGTGAATCTCCGACCAGCTGTTGAACAGACCGTTGCGGATGGAAGCCCGCAATCCGTCCACCCGTCCCTCGGGCACCAGTTGACCGCCAAGATTGATCCAGGTAAACGAAACTTCCGCGGGAACCTGAGCGGAGAAATAGTCATAGTGTATTCCGTATCCCGACAAGTATTCGGCAATGGTTTTCACTCCGTAATACAGGAGCATGCTCCGGTACGCTTTCCAGGATTCTACAATCTTGAGTATCCGCACCGGTCGTTTGGAGCGTTCCATGTTTTCGCCCCGGACAAAGAGTCCGGATACGGTTTCCGGTGTTTTGGTTATGAGTGACCGGCCCTTTGTCGCGAATTCTTCCGGAGGCGGCAACGGCTGGCTGTCTTCCCGCGATACATACCAGGCCTTGCCGGTCCATCGTTCAAGCAGGGCAAGCGCCTGTATCATTTCCTGGACGGTATCGGGGGCGAGATGATTCGTTTCGATGCGCTGGACAATGGTTTTCCGCTTGTCTCTTGTGCGATATTTCCAGCTGTTCCGTTCCAGCGCGTACATGTTATAGAGCCAGTAGTAGGCGGGCATGACATGGAGTTCCTCGTTCTTGTGATCCTCGAGAACCATGGAAAAGGGGAACATGATGTGGAGTTCCGCGGGGTAACTGCCCTTCGTCAGCAGGGTGTAGCTCGCGAATCGGCAGTTGTGTTTGAGCGTACTGGAAAGTCCCGGCCAGAATCCACGTCCGGCGATGATTTCTCCGTCGTTTCCCCGGCTGTTGTGGTTCGAACCCACTGTCGCACCGGCGGCCATATTGGACTGACCCATAACAAGAGTCGCGATCAAGAACGAGTTGTTGTGATGTTGTTCATGACCGGGAAAGACGAGGTTGTTGAGGACTTCACAGCAGGAAATGGTCGAGTTGTCGCCAAGAATCGAGTGAATGAGCCGCGCGCCGTACTTGAGGTTCGAATTGTTTCCGAGCACAAACCGGACGGCCTTGACCCCGTAGAACACGTGGCAGCCATACCCGATTATACCGTTTACGAGCTCAACGCCCTCACCAATCTGGGTTTGTTCCTTTTCACTCGACTTTATCGTCAGATTCTTGAGCTTGTTCGCACCCTTTACGTAGGAATGGGGACCGAACCAGGTATCCTTGATAACCTGACAGCTTTTAATGACACAGGAATCCCCAACGACACCGTAGTGCCCGCGGCGAGAGTCAACCTGATTCTGGGTGATTTCTTTCAGCCGGTCCATGAGCTCCGTATCGTCGCGGTAGATTGCCCACAGATAGGCGTCGGCGCAGATCATGTCCCGGAACGGAAGAACCGACCGGCCGCCGGCTTCGTTTATGGGATCGATCCACACGCGAACATCTTCGCTTTCACCATCTTTCAGAATGCCTTCCCCGAATTTCGCGTGATTTGTACAGGACATCTCGTCGATCCGGCTCATGATGACCGAATCGCCCAGAATGTAGTGGGAAAGAAACGCACAATCGTGAATGGCGCAGCCCTTGCCGATATCGCAGGAGATTATCCGGCTGTTGGATATACCGGCGGGCACTATAAAGTCATGAAACCGCAAGTATTGACTTTCGGTTGACCGGATGCGTACGAGCCCCGCGAAAAGACTGTTTTTGATCAGGCTTGCGTCGAAGGGGTCTTCAACAAGCACAGTATTCCAGTTCGCGCAGGTGTTGCCATTCCTGACAAGCACGGCGACTTCTCCCGCGTCAAGATTCCGCCAGTGGACAGACGAAGCATTGCTCTGTTCGTCCCTCAGATAATATTCATCCTTGTCGCCGGGAAGGTATTCCGGCGGTATAAACCCGTATCCGAATGATTCGGCGGGCAGATATTCAATTGCACTCATGAATGTCAGTATAGCGCCATAATTGCAAAAACCGCAATTCCCTGTTAGTATTAAAGTTCTCGAGTACGTATACAAAGGAGTTGCCAATGAGTACCCATATCGGTGCCAAAAACGGTGATATCGCCGAAGCCGTTCTCCTGCCGGGAGATCCCCTCCGGGCAAAGTTTATCGCGGAAAATTTCCTGGAAAACCCGGTTTGTTACAACGAAATCCGCGGCATGTACGGTTTTACCGGAACATACAAAGGCAAAAAAGTATCCGTTCAGGGGACCGGCATGGGCCAGCCCTCGCTTTCCATATATGTAAATGAATTATTCAGGTTTTACGGTGTCCAAAAAGCCATCCGTGTGGGAACCACCGGAGCGGTTCAAAAAGAAACCAGACTCCGGGATGTCATTCTCGCCATTAGTGCCTGTACCGATTCGGCGATAAATACGCACCGTTTCGGCGGGCGCCACTTTGCTCCGGCGGCCAGCTTCAATCTGCTCAAAACCGCATACGACGAGGCCAAGGCCCTCGGCATTGAGCCACTCGTGGGTCCGGTTGTGTCCTCGGATGTATTTTATGACGATGACGAGGTCTGGAAACTTTGGGCCGAATACGGCATACTCGGCATCGAAATGGAAGCGGCCGAGCTGTATACCCTGGCTGCCCGTTTCAAACGCGAGGCCCTTGCAATACTGACGGTATCCGATCATATCGCACTGGGCACTTCAACTTCGGCGGAAGAACGCCAGAGCACCTTCAAGGCAATGATGGAAATTGCCCTCAATACCGCAACAGGAAACTGACACCATGACTGAATTGCAACCCACCGCCATAGAATTGCGCGGATCAAAGAACCGCAGCAATCGCCTGCCGCGGAAACGCATAATCGCCGCCGTGGCGATTCTTCTGATGATTGCCGGAGCCGCCGGATTAACTGCGATGATCGCATACCGCGCATCCATTGATCCGGTTATCATCCAGCCGGCAACCCTGCCGCCCGAAACGGACGATATTATCGTCGACGACTGAGGATACACATGAAGGCTGACATCGGTTTTATCGGGCTCGCCGTAATGGGCGAGAACCTCGTTCTCAATATGGAACGCAACGGGTACACCGTTGCGGTGCACAACCGTACCACGTCAGTTCTTGATGCATTCCTCACCGGTCGGGGAAACGGTAAAAAGCTGATTCGAGCGGAAACACCGGCCGAACTGGCCGCATCCCTTGAACGGCCGAGAAAGATCATGATGATGATCAAGGCCGGTCCCGCGGTCGATTCACTCGTGGAAAGCCTCCTCCCCCACCTCGACAAGGGGGACATACTCATTGACGGCGGAAACTCCAACTGGGAAGACACCGAACGGCGGGTACAAGCGCTTGCCGAAAAGGGAATCCTTTTTGTCGGGACCGGTGTATCCGGCGGAGAAGAAGGCGCCCTGAACGGGCCGTCCATCATGCCCGGAGGCGCGGAAGCCGCCTGGCCGGAAATCCGGGATATTTTCAGGACCATCGCGGCGAAAGCCCCGGACGGCAAACCCTGCTGTTCCTGGATGGGTCCCGGCGGCGCCGGTCACTTCGTCAAAATGGTCCATAACGGCATCGAATACGGCGATATGCAGCTCGTGTCCGAAATATACTGGATTCTCCAGGAACTTCTCGGGTTTTCACCCGCGGACATGCACACCATCTTCTCCCGATGGAATGGCGGCAAGCTGGATTCCTACCTCATGGAAATAACCACAGCGATTCTCGCCTTCAACGATTCGGACGGCAAACCGCTTATCGGAAAAATCCTCGACGCAGCGGGGCAGAAGGGAACAGGAAAGTGGACCGGTATAGCCGCGCTCACCGAAGGCACGCCGCTCACCCTTATCGTTGAGTCCGTATTCGCGCGGGCGCTTTCAGCGCAAAAAGAAGACCGCGTTGCCGCGTATGCCGTATTCGGCGCGCCCGAACGCTCCGTTACCGGTGATCGTGTGAAAATTGTAGATGACCTCCACGACGCCCTGTACGCCTCAAAAATCGTATCCTACGCGCAGGGCTTTGAGCTTATGCGGAGCGCGTCGGAAACAAACAACTGGAACCTCGATTTCGCCGAAATTGCCCGTATCTGGCGCGGCGGCTGCATAATCCGCTCGGTATTCCTGGACAGTATCGCGCAAGCCTTTTCCGAAAACAGCGATCTTGCGAATCTCGTGGTTTCCACCCGGTTCAGCGCGGAACTGAAAGCCGCGGACGCCGCCTGGCGCCGGGTAGTCTCCCTGGCTGTCGCCAACGCCCTGCCCGTCCCCGCTCTTGCCGCCGCCCTCTCCTGGTTCGACGGCTACCGCAGCGACCGTCTCCCCGCGAACATGATTCAGGCCCAACGGGACTATTTCGGCGCGCATACCTACGAACGAACCGACTCCCCGCGCGGCGAGTTTTTCCATACCGACTGGACCGGCCACGGTGGATCCACCACCAGCCGCACCTACACGGTCTAACGCGTTCTCTTGACAGCCCCGCCCGATTCCGCTACATTGACTCCTGCAACCCCACAAGGGAAGCATCCCCGGATGGTGGAATTGGTAGACACGCTAGTTTCAGGTACTAGTGCTCGCAAGGGCATGGAAGTTCAAGTCTTCTTCCGGGGACATACTAAAAAAGGATCGCCTTCAGGGCGGTCCTTTTTTAGTATTGTACATCGAAGAAGACTTGAACCGGAGAAGCCGCCGAGCGAATGCGAAGGATAGCGGCCATGGATGGCCGCGACAGGCTTCGAAGGCGTCCCGGAAGACCGAGGCACGATGCCGAGGTCTGGAGGGCAAGTCTTCTTCCGGGGAGAATAAAAGAAAAAAATCGCCGTATGGCGATTTTTTTTTACTCTGCTACCACTACTGTTGGCTTTTCCCTGCTGATCCGCTACCATTCACCCGGACTCGGGAGGTTGTATGACATCATTTCTGGAACTTGTACAGAAGCGGCGCAGCGTACGTGCATACGATACGCGTCCGGTTGAACGGGAAAAGATTGAGCGCTGTCTGGAAGCAGCACGACTCGCGCCGTCGGCCTGCAACGCTCAACCCTGGAAATTCACGGTTATTCAAGACGCGGCCGACATTGCGCAGATCGCGAAGTCGTCGCTCCTTCCCGGTACATCCATGAACCGTTTTGTCCAGGACGTTCCGATAGTCATCGGGGTAACCGGCGAATCGCCCAATATCACCTCGTTTCTCGGGTCGTTCATCAAACGGAAAAGGCTTTTTCTTCTCGATATCGGTATGGCCGCGGAGCATTTCTGTCTCCAGGCGGTCGAGGAAGATCTGGGAACCTGCATGCTCGGATGGTTCAATGAACGAAAAGTAAAGCGCATTTTTGGTATTCCCCGGGGGAAACGGCTGTATTTACTTATTGCACTCGGATATCCGGCGGATTCGTCCGAAGAACCCCGTGAAAAAAACCGGAAAACCCCGGATGAAATGCGGAGATTCGAAAGCTACCGCTAAACAAGCATTTCAAGTTCCCGCTTGAGGGCGTTCCGGCGTTTTTCCGGGACCTCAAGGACATCCAGAAGATCAAGACGATCGCGAAGCTCGGTACAGGTAACTACGCCGTTTTCCAGCAGGTAGTCCCGGTGCTTGACTGCAAGATTTGCGAGCACCGTAATCGGGAATATCTTTTCCCGCTCAATGAGGTCTTTTATACCCTGCCCCGCGGGATAATCCCAGCCGAGCAGTTTTAACCCATAATAGGCGGCGTACTGCATGGAATCCGACGAAAACCGGGTATTGGTTGCGACCCAACCGTGAAATGTCAAACCCCGGTACGCGTCTTCTCCGCGCCGTTTGTTGACTATGTCGTTTACCCGGGAATGAACGTAGAGCGGTGTCTGTATACTGACATATTTTCCCTGTATCTGGCTGTGCTTGCATTCAACCAGATGCTGTACGCCGTTTGCCGTCGCAATCACATCCATTTCGTGGGTTATACTGCAGCCTTCAAGCACCTGTCCAACTTCCACCTCGTATCCCTGTCGTTTGAACAATTCGCCTACAAAATGCTCAAAGGGATAGCCCGATGACCCGAGTTCCATGAGCGCCTGTTTAACCTTGTACCGTGCGGACGCTGATTTCTTGTGCCGGGACAGAAGGCTGTGCGCCCGGGAATAAATCTTCCGGGTGGTCACCCCGTCTTCGAGCCATGATTCAATTTCGTCGGTTATTTCCGCAACGCTTGCTTCGTCCGCCCCCGCCCTGCGGAGGGAATCCGACAGTTTTTCAGGGTCAAAGTTTTCCAGTTCGCCGGTTGCCTTGCGGATGAGTACCTGATGTTCCATACGTCCAGTATACCACAAGAGTCCTCGATGATCGGGAAAGAATTCGGGGATATATAGACTTTTCATCATGCACAACTGACACTTAATACATGGATTATATGAAGTGGAGTCGTGAAAAACTTATTGAACGCATAGACGAACTCACCCTGCTTTCGGCGCAGTTACTCAGAGAAAGGAACCAGGAAAGCCGGCTTGATTATGACTGGACCGGAAATCTCGGCCACTGGTACTGGAATATCAAAAGCAACTCGGTAACCTTCAATCCCCTGAAAGTTACAACCCTGGGGTATGATCTGCCGGAAGACGGGTCCCCGGTTCCCTATCAGTTTTTTACCGAAAAACTGCATCCGGATGATTACGAACCTACGATGAACGCCATGCGGGAACACCTTTCGGGCAAAATTCATGTATACGAGGTTGAATACCGTATACAGGCTGTTGACGGAACCTGGCACTGGTTTTACGACCGGGGAAAGATTACCGAGTATGACAGCGAGGGCAAGCCGATCTCGCCGGGCGTTACGGCGGGGAGGAATTCATCCTGGTTTTTGAAAACACGCCTATTGATACCGCTCATGAAATCTGTGAACGGATCCGCGCCGGTGTAGAAGCGTTTCCCTTTCCCGATTCGGTCAAGGTTACCCTCAGCGGAGGTGTTTGCGAATACCGGGGGGAAAGCATTACCGAGTTTATTGAAGCCGCAGACTCCAATCTCTATGAGGCAAAGCGGACCGGAAGAAACCGTATTGTGTAAGCATTCTTCCTGCGCTACAGTAGTTTCCGGGAAGGTTGTAAATGCGTCTATTAAAACTGGCGATAGCAGTGCTCACGCTGGTACTCTGCGTGGCACCCGGGACGGCTCAAAACAACACGACAATCGCGATCGCTCTTGAGGGCGGCGGAGCACGGGGCATCGCCCATGTGGGTGTTCTGCAAGTTCTTGAGGAACTGGGTATCCAGGCCGACATGGTTACGGGAAACTCCATGGGAGCCATTGTAGGGGGATTGTACTCAATAGGGTATGACAGTAAAGACCTTGCCGAACTAGTACTCGGAATGGACTGGCCCGGCCTGTTCTCAGAACCTTCGTCAAACGAAAATGTCTCCTGGTCCGGCCGGCACAACCGGGCACTGTATGCCGCCAGAATCCCCTTTACCCGGAAAGGACTCGCGCTCGGTGCGGGCTTGCTCGACGGAAATGTAGCTCTTGCCCAGCTGGATCGTTTGACCATCGGGGTTCCCTCAAATACCCATTTTGATTCGTTTAACCGGAAATTCCGCGCAGTTGCATCCGACATTATCAACGGGGAATCGGTGATACTCGAATCGGGTTCTCTTGCCGAAGCCATCCGGGCGAGCATGAGCGTGCCCGGGGTTTTTGAACCGTACAGCATAAACGGACGATACCTCGTAGACGGTCTTGTCCTCGATAATTTGCCGATCGATGCGGCCCGATCCATGAATCCCGATATTGTCATCGCGGTTCATCTGGTGGACAACGAACCGGTTACTCCGGAAACACTCGGTAAGAATCCGGTGCAAATCTTAAGAAAAACGCTCGACACTTTCACCGACGCCAATGTGAAACGTCAGCTGCCCAATGCGGACATAGTTATTGCGGTCGATATCACCGGACTGGGAACAAACGATTTTCTCAAGGCGGAAGAACTCATATACCGCGGGAAAACAGCCGCGTATGCCATGCGGGATATCCTGAAACCGCTTGCCTCCGGATCTGTACCTCCGGCACGTGAATTGCCGGAACGGCTGGAAACACTTTCAATAAGCGGTGGAACTACCGCCGACAGAAATCTCATCCGTGAAACCCTGGAAACATCCCGCGGTGTAACCGTTGACAAGAAAACACTTGAAGAGCTCTATCATCTGCTCATGCAGAAAAACCGGTACGAGCAAATACGTATGCAGCAGTTCCGGAACGGAGATCAGCGGGAGCTGGTTGTTACGTTAACCGACCGTACGTACCCCGGACACGAAATCCATGCCGGCTTCTTTCATGAAGGAACCTATTTTTCCGACATGGCAACCGCCACCGCCTTTACCACCGGTGTCACCTTTCGCGGCCTTACCGGTCTTTTCTCAGAACTGACCGTGAATACGGGATTTAACGGCACCATGCTCACAAACGCGGCATACCGCCAACCCTTGAAGGAAGGGTTGTTCATCGAACCTTTCTTTTCATGGCAAACAGACAGCACCGCCTCCCTGTATGATACGGAAACAGATACACAAACAGAAACAAACAACCTGTCCTTCGGGTTATTGGTCAGACAGGCGTTATGCTCCGGCTCGGACCTTTCGTTCGGATGGGTTCAATCCCGGCTTGATCCCTCGTCGCTCCCCGATATACCCGGCAGCGGAGAACTATACACGGTTTCACTGTTTCAGGCGGGATTAAGAATGAATCTGCTTGATTCAGTATTATTTCCCATGCGGGGTTTCTCGTTAGACGCGGTATACCGGGTTGCCCTGGAGCTACCCGATTCCGGGGATTTTTTTCAAGTGCTCAGTGTATCCGGCATGTCGATACTTCCCTTTCTCGGTGATTATTCTCTGGCGTTTCTCTGGCACGCTGCCACAGACTTTACCCCGTCCGGAGAGGATGCGCCCGCGTCGCCGCTCTACTACCGTCCGGGCCTCATGGATCGCCGGCTTTTCCCGGGTCCGCTCCCCCTTTCGGCTCGCTTTGGCCATACCGCAGCGGGGCTCGGCGTGGAAGTGAAACGGCAATGGGCCCTGGCCTCAGCCTTTTTTTCCCTACCGGTTTTCGCGTTCGGCGCAGTATCTACCGGATTTACTGCAAAACAGCGTGATGATTTCACAACGGTCCACGAAAACCTTGTCTATTCCTTTTCCATCGGGATCGGTTCACGCATCAACGAAGCCTTTGGCATTTCATTCAGGGGAGGAGCATCGCTCAATACGGGAGACAATCCGATACCATTCTTTTCCGTGGATATCGGGTCGGTAATCCGATAAAATCTCCCACAATTCTCTCGTTCCGCTTTGAATAACACGGTTAACATGCTATACTCGCAGATAGTATTTTGATTCAATTCAAGGAGATGAATTTCATGAACAAAGCAGAATTAATTGATGCTATTGCCCAAAAAGCGGGGCTAACCAAAAAGGACGCAGGAGAAGCGCTCGGCGCATTTACCTCCACGGTTGCCGAACAGTTGAAGAAAGGCGATTCAGTACAGCTTATCGGTTTCGGCACATTTGATGTCGGCGAACGCGCCGCCCGCTCGGGACGCAATCCCAAAACCGGGGAAACCATCACAATAAAAGCATCAAAAAACCCCAAATTCAAAGCGGGAAAAGCCCTCAAGGATCTCGTAAACAAGCGATAACACCGTTCGTCCGGAAACCCTGTTTCCGGACATCCGTACTCCAGGCAAAAATGCCCGAAACCAGCCATTCAGTATCCGACAGACAGGAGAATCATGAACAACCACGTTAAAACAAGCATGAATTACCGGAGAGCAAGCCTCTTTTTCCTCGGTATTCTCACACTTATCGCTGTTGGCGCGACCCTCAAAATAACCGCGCAGGTTTTTCTTCCCTTTATTATCGCCGTCCTGTTAACCTTTGTCCTCGAACCGCTTGTTACCTTTCTGGTCAAGCTCAAGATACCCCGCCCTATAGCGGCTATTGCAATCGTTCTCCTGGTCGGTGTTGGCGTATATGTTCTCGGTCTCATTCTCTTTAACAGTCTTAAGACCATTGTCTCCCTGTATCCCAAATACGAGGCACGGTTTACTGAAATATACGAAACAATCGCCATTGCGTTCGATCTTTCCTACGATGAACATGAAACCCTGTTTAACAACCTCTGGAATGAACTGAATATCCGCACGAAAATTCAGGCGTTCGCATTCCGCTTTTCGGAATCGTTCATATCCTTCCTGCGGGATGTCATGATGGTTGTCCTTTTCATTGTTTTTCTCCTGCTCGAAATAGGCCACTTCCGCAAGCGTGCAGAAATCGCGTTTGAAAAAGTTCTGCACGGCGGCATTTCCAGCATGATTGAGTCCGTCGTTATCCAGATTACTCGATACCTGAGCATAAAGTTCTTCCTCAGTCTTGCGACCGGTGCTGCTGTAGGAATCGCGTTGCGGCTGATCGGCCTGGACTTTCCACTGGTATGGGCTGTAATAGTGTTTATTTTGAACTTTATCCCGACGTTGGGATCGATCGCCGCCGGAATTGGCGTAATCCTGTTTTCAATCGTCCAGTTTTACCCGGAACCTGGACCCATCATGGCGACAATCATCATCATGCTCTCGGCGAATTTCGTTATCGGAAACATTCTGGAACCGAAGATCCAGGGCGACCATCTGGGGCTTTCACCCTTTGTCATCCTGGTTTCGCTGCTCGGTTGGGGCTGGTTATGGGGTTTCGCCGGCCTGATTCTTGCCGTGCCCATGACGGTAATCGTGAAGATTATCTGCGAGCAAACCCCCGGGCTGGAACCTGTATCCATTATGCTCGGCTCCTACAAGGCCGCCGCGGGGAGCTCCGAAGAAGAAAGCTAGAACCGGTATCCCGCGGATGCGGAAATATCAAGCGTCATTTTTGATATTGATCCCCCGCCGAAATTCTCCCAGGCATCGATCCGGTCTTCTTCGAGTTTGGTCAAAAACGCGTAGCCAAGTAACACTTCCGGACGCAGGAATAACCGGTCGGTAAGAACAACATCCGCACCGGCGCCGCCTTTCAGAACCAGGGTACTCGCGTCATCATAATCAAGATTCCACCGGTATTCAGCTCCGGCAAGGGGGAATACACGGGTTCCCGCGATTTCAAAGGGATATTTCACCAGAAGGGAAGCTCTCATATACGTGGTATCCTCATAGGCGACAATCCCGCCGGAGAGCTCCGCATAGGTCGCGTCGGCAAAGGCGTGTATGCCGAATCCGGTAGCCGACTTGTTCTCGGACATACCGGAATACTCGGCGAATACAAAGAGCGTGTTGAGCGATAATCCTCCGCCGGCGCTAAAGTCCAACGCCAACGCGGAAACGGGAAGAAACACGGCGAACAGCAACAACGCCGCCACCTGCATCAGTTTTTTCTCAAGAATGGTATGCCTCATGCTGTTTGTACTCCTGCTTCTTCTTCAAGCGGTAAATAAATACGGAACGTTGTTCCTTTCCCGGTATCAGACTGCAGTTTGATTGATCCGTGGCATTCCTTAACCCGGTCCCGTACCAGATTCAGTCCGATTCCTCGCCCCGCGTGCATGTCCGCTGATTCCGCCGTGCTGAATCCCGCACAGAAAAGCGCCTGCATCAGGGCATTTTTGTCATCAAGGGCTGTAGACGAAGGAATAAGCGCTTTTTCGAGGGCTTTCCGGTGGATCTTTTCAAAGTCGAGTCCGTTGCCGTCGTCGCTGAGCTGAATCACGATTTTGTCCGAAACAACCTGGATTGAAAGGGTAATGACCCCGGACTCACCCTTTCCCTGGGCAATACGCATATCGGGTTTTTCGATGCCATGGTACATGGCATTTCGGACGAGCTGCATGAGCACTTCTTTCATGACACGGCGCGGACCGGCAACAATCGCTGTTGGATCCAGTTTCTTAATTGTGAGTTTCGCCTTTTTGCCCATATCGGTTCCGGCCCGGTCTACCACCCGTTGAAGGGTTTGTATGAGAACCTGTTCCTCACGGAGACGTCCCTCACTCATGTTGAACGCCATGATCTTACCGATAATATCCTTGAAGCCGTCTTTCAGCTTCATGATCTTGTCCAGTTCCACGGTAATGTGAAGTATTTCCTGGAACGATACGTCGGCATGTTCACGCAGGACCTTGATTTCATCTTCGAGCTTGTGGACCTTGGCAGCGAAACTCTCCAAACCGAGAATGATCGCGTTAGACTTGATGGCGTGAACGCCCTGATACAACTCGTTGATGACGTGGGAAGCCGCATTTGATTTGTCCTTGAGCAGTTCGTTGATGCGGTCAAACTCGTACTCGGTATCAATAATGAAATCATTGAGTACGCGCGGCTCAACATGAATAACCTCGAACATCGCCCGCATCTGGTCCTGACGGCGGTTTTCTTCTTCGTCGAGCTGCCGCCGGAGTTCAACTTCACGGGTTAAATCGTCCACAGTGCCCAGAATGTATACATTTCCGTCATCACGATCAATGGGGACAAAACTGCATCGGAGAAACTTCTCTTCGGCATGGGTAACACTGACATAGTTGAACTGATACAACGGATTGATATCCTCGAGCATCTGGGCATCGTAGGACTTGTTGTACACCATGGTAAAATAGTCCCTGAGCGTTTCCTTTTCCTTGCCTTGAACCGAATTGGACAATACGTCCAGAAAGTTTTTCCCGCTCAGGTTGGTTTCGGACAAGACCGTTTCCATCGAACGTGAATAATGAGGCTGGATA
>MWCL01000023.1 GCA_002070025.1 Spirochaetes bacterium ADurb.Bin215 | reverse complement strand
AAAAACACCCCCTGCGGACTTTGCCAGCTTGTTGCAGACCTTCGCGAGCGTCCGCGTGGGCGCGATGCCGACGGACACCGGAATGCCGATTTCCCGAAGCACGGTATTTCGCAGGTGGTGCGCGATACCGGCGTAGTCGGGACAGTTCCAGTCGGGATAGTAGAGGAAGGATTCATCGATGGAATATACTTCCACCTCGGGACAGAGCCGGTTATAAATCGCGACGATACGGGCGCTGATGTCCGCGTAAAGCGTGTAGTTGGAGCTGAATACCGTCACATTCTTTTGCGCACACTCGGCGGAAATCTTGAACCAGGCATCCCCGCGGCGGAATCCCGCTTCCTTCGCCGCCGCGTTGAGCGCGATGACGATACCGTCATTATTGGAAAGGACGACGATGGGCTTCCCGGCGAGATCGGGCCGGAAAAGGCTTTCGCAGGAAGCGTAAAAACTGTTTGCGTCAACATGGAAAATCATAATTTCCGTACCACTCCCGTTACTGTTCCGAAAAGCTCCGTATCTTCAGTCACGGGGGACAAATTCCCCGTACCGTCTGAAAAAACGAACCGGTCGCCGTCCCGGACCAGCTCACGGCAGACGAACTCGTCATCCTGACGGACAACCACGATACAGCCCGGCACCGGCGGCTTCGACCGGTCGACCACGAGCAGATCCTCCGGAAAAATCCCGCGGTACATGAGTTGACTGCCCCGCATGCGCATATAGAAGGTCGCCGGCGCGTTATGCACCAGCAGGGCGTTGAGATCGATGGTAGCCGCTTCGTATCCCCGCGCGGGGGAGGGAAAACCTGTTTCTTCTGCCATATACATGCCTTTTTCCGCACGGAATGACTGGACATACCGCGGAAGAGCTGATAGGATAAGAGTATAAGCAAAATGCTTATATGTCAAGAGACGAATATGATGACGAAGAGAAAAAACACGATCGCCGCACGCTTTGCCGAAATACGCGCTGGATCCGGCCTGTCGAAGCGCGCCTTTGCCGAAAGCCTCGGCATACACCCCATGGTCGCCGGCGACATAGAACTCGGCAAACGCGACCCCTCCCGCGACGTTCTCATCCGCCTCGCCCGCGCCTACAACGTTGACATCACCTGGCTCCTGACCGGTGACCGGATAGCTCTGTCCCCGGGCAAAGCCCACTTTTCAAGCGATTACGAAACTGATCGCCAAGCTCTGTCCCCCGCGAGCCAAAACGCTTCCGCGACGATCCCGGTCCGCCTGATCAGCCAGGAAGCCGCCGCCGGCCGGGGCATCGAAATAGACGACTACGCCGAAAGCGCCGAAATACAGGTTCCACCCTCGTTCATATCCCCGTACCGCGGCGACCGCGTCCGCGCCGTCTACGTCCGCGGCGACTCAATGACCGGCGCCGGTCTCGATGACGGAGATATTGTGTTCTTCACGGTTGACGAACGGAGCGGTCCGGGAATCTTTGTGGTATCGGTTGAATCGGCCCTGCTCGTAAAACGGGTGGATGTTGACCACGCAGCACAACGCGTAACCCTCATCAGCGAAAACCCCCAATACGCGCCGCGTATACTCTCCGGCGCCGACCTCGACCGCTTCAGTATAGAAGGCCGCGTCCTCGCCTCGATCCATCGACATTAAGGGCGCGGGAATGCGGCCTGCGCTTTTCGCGAGCGTGAAACCCCGCGCGAGCCTGTTTTGCTTTGTGTTCGCTGGAAACCCCGCGGAGAAGCGGGACCGGCTTTAGCGTGCGTTGATTCCCGCCGTCAGTTTCCGCGTGATTCCCTGATTTTTTCTCCGATCGTCCACCGGGTGATTATCGCCCCGGTTTCCTGATTGCTGGTATATTCAATAGTGACATTCGCCCGATACCAGAATTTCGCCGGAAACGGGATTTTGGGCAGTTTTTTTGTTCCCGGACAATCCATCGTTACCAGTTTTTCCGCCTCGCTACCGGCATAGCCAAGGATAAAGCCCGCTGTTCGGGGGAGAAGCGGGTATCCGGGGAGGGTGAAGTTGTCGGGGGACAGAGCTTGAACGGGGGACAGAGCTTGGTGATTGCGTACGCAATCACAGGGATGGAGTATCCAGCCCGAGTCGACGAGAAGAGCCCCGACTTCCGGAGTGAAGTGATCAGGTATTTCTGGACAGGGACAGAGCGGGGGAATGATGGAAAACGGAACCGGTTTCCCGGGGCCGAGAAGCTGCAACCGAAAAAAAGTCTGTTCTTCCTGTAATGCGGACATCAGGGAATCGTGAAGAAATAAACAGGGTATGGTTTGACGGTCTCTATGCATATTTGATATTCCCTACCCGGCAAGTCTGTGGTACAATTTCGGTATGAAGTATACCATGAAACCGAAAGTACGGGAACTTGCCAACGAACTTGTCGCCACCATCTCCTCGTGGGATTCCATCGAGGCAATCTGTCTCAATGAAGCGGCGTCCGCGGACACGCTTGATCCATATTTTGCCCTCATTCTTGATGTATATACTCATGCTGATGTTCCGCAGCCATCTGCCCGAGCAGCCGCATATCCGCCTCATTCAGTGTTTGAGACATCGCCTACCGGGTCAAAGGACCGCTTCATGGTGGGAGAGCTCCCGGTGCGTATCGAGTACAAGTCGGTTGAACGGATCGGGGAACTGACGGAGATCGCGCTCCGGTCGGGATCCGATCTCTGGAAGATTCGGAACAGCGGAACGTACGTCTTCTATCGTCTGGTGCATTGCAAACCGCTGTATGAAAAAAGCGCCTGGCTTGATGTGACCAACTCGACTCTTGAGACCATCAATGATTCTTTCTGGGTACAGATGCGCTCATTTTATCAGGCAACCATGGATCATTTTCTCTCGGACTTTGGAGCTGCGTTGATGCGGGACGATCCCTTTCACTACATGGTCTCGTCTGCCAGTTTCATCAAATATGCATGTGCCGCCCTTTTTATGGAAAATGGACAATTTGAGCCGTCTCACCGGTGGTACTTTTCCAAAGTTCAGGAACTCAAAACCCTTCCTGATGATTTTGCCGGCCGTTTTGAAAGCTTCCTGCGCCGTGATACCGAGCTTCCTCCCGCGCGCAAGTATGAAATCGCGAAGTTGTTGGCTACCAGCATTATAAAGTTATGACGAAACACGCACAGCACCGGTTTTTCGCGATTATTGTTGCCTGCGTACTGCTCGCAGGCAGTTTTGTCGTATCCGGCTGCCGTGCTGACTCGGCTCTTTCATGCTCTGTCCCTCCGAACCCGGGGGACACCACTCGTGAAACGCTGCTCCGCCTCCGGGCTCTCTCCCCGGCGGCAAAAAAGGGCCATATAACCGCCTCGGGCACAACCGCATGGTTTGTGTTCGATCGGGAAGAGCTTTCCCCAGCGATTTCGCGGAATTCATCATTAGACGCAATCGAAGTTACCCTGAGAAGCTCTGTCCCCGTTGACGTGATGCTCGCTCCTGTTTTTACCGGTGACCTTACAAAGCGCGGACAGCTTGTAGCGCGCCCGGCTCCCCGGGCAAACGCGCTGATTACCGGGGTTTCCGGGACGGTTACCATCCGCATGCGGATGATTTTGCCCGATAATTCAGGAAATTTCACCGGATTTGCCGTTGAAGCGCTTCGTTCCGCTTCTTCCGGCGGCCGGGGGACAGAGCTCCACGACAAGACCCCCTATGCGGATATAACCTCTGTTAGTCTTCTCAGGAGCGAAACCGGATGGGAAACCCGATCTGACCGCTATTGGGCGGGTTTTGGCCGTGAGGGCGGGTCGCGCGCGTATGGGGGGAAGGGGCCGGTACTCATTGACCGGGGGGAACAGGCGGTCTTCAGCTTTTCTGCGTCCGGTGAAGATATTGGAACGCCGCTTCGTCCCCGCAGGACCGCTTTTTCCGCAGGGCCCGTTTCGTTTGGCTGGCGTTTTTCACCGATTCCGCATAGTGCCAGGGTTTATGCTGAGCAGCTTGAAGAATTGCCGGTGCACATCACGCCTGAAATGGGGACAGAGCATCTGGATGGACTCAGGGTATCTGCATCCAGCCTGCGGGACGGCGTTGACTCTCCCATTCCCCTTGATCCGAACGCCATGATTACCTGGCCGCAAAGCGCCTGGAGGAATCCCGAGCGAGAACTGTTTACATGGGACCGGTTTCCGTCGATCCTGATTTTTGATACCGCTGATTATGATGTTCAGTCGCGCTACTTCAAACGGCTGGCTTTTTTCGTGGAGAAGGCAGGTTATACCGGACAATTAATGGATGATGATGCCATTGCCCATCTTCATGGATACAATGCGCATGACTATCAAGCTGAAGGTCTTGCGGCATTTTTTGACAAGGCAAAACGAGAGCGTTTTCCGCTGAATCGGCATGAAGAGGAACTCCGCGAAATCCTGGTTGACAATGGTATTATTATCGCCGGCGACGGCGGCTATCTTCCGGGAACGGGGGCCGTACTGTCTTTTTCCCGGGAATCGGTTTCCTATTTGCGTTATCTGTTCATGGCGCATGAAGGGTTTCACGGACTGTATTTCACCAATACGTCATTCCGTGAAGAAATGCACCAGCTCTATAGTGCCATGGACCGGCGTGCCGTCGATTTTCTGGAAACCTACTTTACTGTTGTTGATTCCCTGGGCTACGACCGTAGTGACCGAATTTTAATGGAAAATGAATGCATGGCCTATACCCTGCAGCAACCGTTGAACCGTGTTTCAGACTATTTTTCCGGGATAATCAGGGAACGGTTTACCCGCTACGGCGGCCCCGTTGAGCTTGCGGATTACATTGAACAAAGCGCTGCAGTGGATTTTGTCGCGCTCGGTGAAAACCTGGAAACGTATGTCTTTACGCGCTGGGGTCTTGCCGGGGGTCGTGTGGGTCTTTGGTATTCAAACCGGGATTAGATGTAGGGATTGATACCGGTTACCAGAAAATCGCTCCGCATGTTCTCGGGAGATTCTGTTTCATTTTGCATGAGCTCATAATTGAAAAGACGTTCCGCGCCTATGGTTGACGGCGGTCCGTGCCCGGGCATGAGGATGATATCGTCATTCTGACTGAGCATTTTATTGCGAAGATGGGTAACGAGATTTCTCCGTCCATACATATTGTTGGTCGTACCGATTCTTCCTGCCGACAGCGCGTCACCGCAAAAGATGACGTCTTCTATCTGGTACATGAGCGAGTCGGGAGAATGCCCCGGTGTCGCATAGTATCGTATGGGAAAACCTGCCGCGACAAAGGTTCCATCTCCCTGCAACAACATGGTTTTTACGCCCTTGAGTTCGGCATCCGCGGCGTACACCTTCGGACTGAAGACCCTGAGCATGGTTTCAAGTCCCTGATGATGACTTTCATGGTTATGGGTTATCAATAAAGCGGTCAGGTTATACCGGTTCTTTTCGATATGGGCGAGCAGCTTCTCGTTCATGGTTCCCGGATCAATCATGACAGCTTCGCCTGTTTTTTCGTTTCCGACGAGATACCCGTTGGAAAAACCATTGGATGAATAGTGGAAATAAATCTTCATTCCGGGTTCTCTCCCTTTCCGAAGATGGCCTCGCGGGTGTTGGAGGACTTGAAGGATACCTTGTCCCGGGTTGTCTGGTAAAACATGGTTTTTTTGAGATTGCAGTTTTGAAACGACGTTTCCTTGAGTGTTGCCATGACAAAACGGGAATTATAGAGGTCCGAGTCATTAAACGAGGTGTTTCCCGAGAGGAGACCATTAAAATTGTTATGCAAAAGATCGGAATTTTCGAAGGTCGAGTTGTTCATATGAACCCCGGAGAAACAGCAAAACTGGATGTCGGTGTTTTTCAGGGAACACTTTGAGAAGCGGGCAAATTCAAAGAAACACATGCGGAACCGGCAACCATCAAGATTGACTCCCGAGAAAACGGAACGGGAAAAGCGGCATGCGGTAAATCGTTTTCCGGATAGATCACTATCTTTGAATTCCATTCCGGAAAAATCGACACTATTGAGATCCCGATTATCCCTGAGCAACTCACGTAATGCGGCCGGAGAAAGGTCCTTGTACCCGGTAAACATACCACTACTGTAGGTTATTGCGCGTTTTTGGTCAAATGGGTTACTATTGTACCATGTGCTGGAAATGCGGTGCGGCAATTACGGCCGACAATCCCATTGGAAGAACCCTCACCTGTGATACCTGCGGAGCGGATGTACGTTCATGCAGGAACTGTCGATTCTATTCGCCAGGATCGTATCATGACTGCGCAGAGCGTGTTGACGCGGAAGTGTCTGACAAGGAACGGGCAAATTTTTGTGAAATGTTTCGGCTGAATCCGGCTTATCGCAAAAATCATCAGGGAGTGGCCGGTACCGGATCGGACAGTAACTCGTCGGCTAGCGACGATGCATCGGCACGGTCGGCTTTTGACCGTCTTTTTGACGCCTAATTGGAGTACCCGCGTAACAATCATGCACAATAAAAAATCAGGACATTATCAGTATGCCTTTCTCGACTCGGGAGCCGGCGGTCTTCCGTATTTTGCCCAGCTTCGTGAAACCGTCCCTGACGCATCCTGTGTGTACCTCGCAGACACGGCTCATTTCCCCTATGGACAAAAATCGCGCGAAGAGGTGATACGATACGCGACAGAAGCTACCGGACGTCTTATTGAACGCTTTAATCCGTCCATTGTCATCGTTGCCTGCAACACCATTTCCGTCGCAGCGCTTGCCGCCCTGCGTGAGCGATTTCCCCTCCCGTTCGTGGGAACGGTGCCGGCCATCAAACTCGCCGCCCGGCAGTCCAAAAACCGCCGGATAGGACTTCTCGCAACCGAATTGACGGTCAATGATCCGTATACAGACAACCTTGCGGCGACCTTTGCGTCAGATTGTGACATAGTGAAACGGGGTGATTCGATTCTTGTTTCGCAAATTGAAAATGGCCTGGTTACCGCGACCCGGGAAAACCGGTTACACGCGATAACTCCTGCTGTTGAACATTTCCGTAAGGCAGGTGTTGATACCATTGTTCTTGCCTGTACCCATTTTCTTAATGTGACTGAAGAAATTCAGGAATTAGCCGGACCCGATATAACCGTAATAGACTCGAGAAACGGTGTTGTCCAGCAGGCCTTACGCCTTGTTCCGCCCGACAACAGCCTGAAAAACGGGTCCGTGTGCCATACAACCGGAGGTTTGTCCTCCGATGTTGAAGAGCGCTACCGCAAATATGCAGCATGTTTTGATATTTGCTGGGGAGGAGTTCTGTGACAGAAGCAACCGTACTGGGCGGAACGAACAATGTATTCGATGTGGAAGACGACGACGGCCATGTCCGATCCTGCATCATCAAGGGAAAAATACTCAAAGGTGTAGAAGGATATTACAACCCGCTGGCACCCGGAGATCGGGTTATTGTCGATCCTGATGAACTTGACGTGGATCGGGGACGCATCATCTCTCTCGTACCGCGTAAAAACCATTTTGTCCGGCTTAACCAGAAAGGGAATGCACCCCAACTTCTCGCAGCGAATCTTGACCTTCTCGTGATCGTAACGACGCCGAATGAACCCCCGTTTCGTCCCCGCTTCGTCGATCGCGCGCTGGTTCAGGCGGACGCTGAACACATACCGGCGGTTATCCTGCTGAACAAGGCAGATCTTGCCATCGATCCTGATGTATATGACCGTCTGTCAGACTGGGAGAGGATCGGTTACCGGGTGATGGAAGTATCCGCAAAAACACGGAAGGGTATGGACGAGTTTTCCCGTCTCCTGCGCGGAAAATTGACTGCTTTTGTCGGTCAGTCCGGAGTCGGTAAATCGAGTGTCATTAACACGCTCAACACGGATTTGAACCTGAGGACCGCGGGATTGTCTCAAAAGTACGGAAAAGGCTCTCATACCACAACAAAAGGAACCCTTTTTCACGTTGTTGATGGTAACGGAGAAAACCGGATCGACATCATCGACACACCGGGTGTACGACGGTTTGTCCTACATGATATCCCGGCAGAAGATCTTGCGCTCTATTTCCCGGAAATGGAAAAGATTGTGGGAACCTGCTCATGGGGCGCGTCATGCTCACATACCCATGAACCGGGATGCAAAATTCTTGAAGCGGTGTATGCCGGAGTCATCCATGAACAGCGCTATGAGAGTTGGAGAAGAAATCGGGAAGAGATTGAAACGGGGAGTCCCGCGGATTAAGCTCTGTCCCCAAACGGAGCTCTGTCCCTGAGCCGCAAAGCTCTGTCCCCATTGGGGCTAAATACAAGGAACCTTGACTGATGAACCAGCGAACGCTTGATATATTGGAATATCCCCGGGTACGTGAGGAAATTGCGGGATTTTGCATGAGCGCTGAGGGGAAAACCGCCTTTTTGCAGAATAATCCGCTAACAGACGATGCTGAGATAGCCCTGCTCAAGGAGTATGGTGCATGCTGGACGGACTATAAACTTCGTGAACTGTCCCCAGCTCTTACCGGATGGCCTCCCGTGGCTGCATTTCTACCCCGTTTTCGTGTAGAGGGCATGTCTCTGACGCTTGATGAGCTTCATGCCCTCGGTCTTTTTTGCGAATCAGTACGGAAACTCCGAACCTGGAGTGAACAACGTGTAAAAGAAGAAAACTATAAAGCTCTGTCCCCATCAGGAACTAAACTCCTGGATCGTCTACTGGCAATCCCTGATCTTGGTGAGGAAGAGGCCGAGATTTTCCGTGTTGTTGACCGGGCTACCGGAGAAATACGGGATTTACCCGAGATTCGTGCGATCCGGCAGGAAATACGACGAATACGTCAGGATATTGAACGTCTGATTGGTTCGTACCTTTCTGATGAAGGACTAAAAACCGGGTTGCAGGCGAAACTTCCGACAATCAAGGACGGCCGGCAGGTAATAGCGGTCAAGGCCGCTTCGAGGAACAGGGTTCGGGGTATTGTTCATGAGGTATCCCAGTCAGGTCAGACTGTGTACATAGAACCAGAGGATGTTGTTTCGCGAAACAATGATCTTGTTGCGGAAGAAAATCACCTTGCCCGTGAGATTGCTCGTATTTTACGAGCTGTTACCGACAAGCTCTGTCCCTCGTATGATAAGTTTGCAGACGCACTGACCAATATGCTCTTTTTTGATGGCATCGCGGCGGCTTCTTCCTGGGGTAGAGCGCATTCCTGTTCCTATGCGGCAAAGACCCCTACGGATTCACAAGAAGAATCGGCAATACTTCTCAAACAGGCACGACATCCGCTACTCAGACGAGCTGCTGTTCCAATCGATTTGATTCTTACTCCCGGCGGGAGACAGCTCATTATTACCGGTCCTAATACTGGTGGTAAAACTGTCAGTTTAAAAACAGTTGCACTGTTGGCGCTCATGAATCAAAGTGGATGGCCGATACCTGCTGCTCCGGGCAGTTCTTTACCTGTTTTTGATTTCATCGGATGTGATATTGGAGATGAACAGTCTTTGGATCAGTCCCTCTCGACGTTTTCCGGGCACATGAAGAACATCTCGGAAATCTTGGCATCTGCCAGCGAAAAAAGCTTGATTTTACTTGATGAGCTGGGCAGCGGTACTGATCCCCAGGAAGGAAGTGCAATCGCCATGGCCGTTCTGGACGCGCTTATGGAGAAGAACCCGCTAGTTCTGGTCACTACACATCATGGGGTACTGAAAAATTACGGGTATACTCATGAAACGTGTCTCAATGCGTCAGTCGAATTTGATCATGATACCCTGAGCCCGACATACCGGATTGTCATGGGAATCCCCGGGGAGAGTCATGCCCTTGAGGTAGCTGCAAAAAATGGTCTTGACCAGGCGATTGTTGACCGGGCACGGTCATATCTTGATGAAGAACGAGCCGATGTTTCGGCGCTGATTCAAGGACTGACGTCAAAACATGAGGCTCTTGATTCTCTGGAACAAAAGAAGAAACTTGAAGAACGTACGATACTTGAGAAACGACGGAAAGTAGATCTGAAAGAACTCCAGCTGCGACAAAAAGAGATTGAATTGCGTGAACAAGGTTTTAAAAAGCTCACCAATTTGCTGGAGGAGGGGAGAAAAGAGCTTGAGAATCTCGTGCGGAAGGTTCGGGAAGGTGAGTTGACCCGGGAGAAGACGCTTGAAGTAAAAGCCTGGATGAGTACCCTTGATGAACAGATAGCGGGTGAATACAAAAACATACAGGATGAACGCAAGAAACTATTCGAGAACAAAGCCTCGTTTGAGGAACGTGTGGACACATCGTCGGGGGAGTCTTTATCCGGGGACAGAGCTACCCCTGACAAGCAACGGAATATCGCGGCCGGCAGGAGAAAAAAAGAAAAAATAGTGCCCCTTGTTCCCGGAATGGACGTGAAATTCGGGGAAAACATGCAACGGGGTGTTCTCATCAGGGAAGACAAGAAGGGAAAGTGGCTGGTTTCTGTTGGTTTGATGAAAATGACCGTCAATCAAGAATCGATTTTTCCGGTAGAACATGCCGGAACAGCTGCTAGCAAACCGAATATTGTTTTTTCTGCCGATATGGGGGACAGAGCTACTCCGGCATTTGAGCTTCGTCTTCTCGGAATGCGGGCTGATGAAGCTGAAAAAGCGCTTGAACGACAATTTGATCTTGCAATAATGAAGGGATTACGTGAATTTTCCATTATTCATGGAAAAGGACAGGGCATTTTGCAGCAACTTGTACATGATTTCCTTTCAGCGCATGCCGACCAGTGTGATTTTGTTTTTGCCCGTCCCGAAAACGGTGGTTCCGGGAAGACTATTGTTACTGTGAAATAAGATTTACCTGATCAAGTCTTTTTCCAGGGCTCAGAAATGATAATACCCTTTGATTTATCGAGTCGGAATAGTACCTGTTTCTGAAGCTTGGTGACGGTATATGGGACATGACAAATTTCAAGCTCTGTCCCCGGATGGATGCTTCCACGGACTTCAATGTACGCTTTGTCATTTGTGTCGATATTCGGTAGGTATGTCGGAATTTTTGCGTTTATCTCTGCCATTTTAGCCTTTATTGTCTCAATAGCCCGGGAGAGTTTATCGTTCTGATCATCCTTGTATGCTGTTTCCGCCTGTTGCAGCTTGATGCTGAGAATTTTCAACTGTTCGTTTGCGATGTCCAGCTCCTGCTGTACGGTAAAATTGGTACCGCACCGAATATATGTTTTTGCTCCTCGAGGCGTACCGATATCAAAGGCGATAACTCCCCCGATTACGATGCATTCACAACCGACCAGCTTTGCGTTTTCCCCCATGCGGATAACACCCATTGAGTATACTTTCGACTGAACTATACTGCCGGAAACGGTGATATCCCCGCGAACCGCGACTTTACAGTTTTGAATGTACTTCGCGGATAATGCTCCTCCGACCCGAAGAGCGCCTCTGCCTTTTCCCTCGATACCAGCTTGTACGATCATATCCTTTTTACAGACAATTTCTGTCACATCGACTACTTCGCTTGAGACAAGAGATCCTCCAGCGTATACCTTGAATCCGTCAGCGATTTTACCCTGGATAATGACGTCCCCGGGGAACACTATATTCCCGGTTGTGAAATCGATGCCTTTCTTTAACAGAAGGACTTCTTCGATTGTAATGACACCGTCACTCGAAATTGATAACCTTCCGCTTTTTCCGGCAAAGAGACCTTTTTCATGATCAATGACATTGGTCCCAGCAGAAAAAACAGGCATCTTCCGTGCTTCAAAAGGGGTTTGTTCTCCATACACATTTTGACCGGAAACGCCGGGAACGGTCGCGATACGTCGAGCAATCGGCTCACGAGCTTTGACAATGGAGAAAGCGCTTACCGCGTGCCAGTCGACACGTGATGCATCTGGATCAATTTCCGGTTTTCGTTCAATAAGATCTTTTCTAATAACAAAATGTTCGGGAATTTCGGTGACCGGAGGAATGCCCCGTGCAATAACGACGTCACTAATTGTGTCATGCGTCGTGTTTGCTTTAAAAATGGTTTCCTGTATTACATCATGCAACACACCAGTAATAATACCGTTTTCTTCAAGCTTGGCTACGACATTGGGATAGGTAAGAAAGTCTCCTCCCGACACAGGAGGATGAAATGTTCCGGTAACAGTCAGCTTATCCGGGGCAATCGAAACCTCAGCAAACCCGTCTTTCTGATCACCCTGGCGAATATAGAGGATAGTGTTTTCCTGGTTTTCTCGTTGCTCTTCGTCGCTCAAAGTACTCTCCCTATTCAGTATCGGCAGATAGATTGCTTGACATAACCGCTATTTTTATACATTATATATGTATAATTATTCAAACTTGGATGGCAGTAACCGGTGAAAGAACGACTCTCTCGTCTTAAAACAATCCGAAAGTTGATAAAAACCTATCGGATTGAATCCCAGGAAGCTCTTCTCGGATATCTTTCCCGGGAAGGATTCGCCGTCACACAAGCAACTCTATCACGTGATTTGAAACTCCTCAAGGTTGGAAAAATATCTGATGGTAATAATGGATATGTGTACACTCTTCCGGGTGACGAAGAACGTCAAGAATCCGAACAGACCGTCGTTCAGGATTTTCTACGCGGATACATATCCATTGAATACTCGGGAAATATCGTCGTAGTCAAAACATACTCGGGCCACTCGGACGTTGTTGCAACAGCTCTGGACAGTATGGGCTTCGATGAAGTACTCGGATCTGTTTCCGGTCGTGATAATTGTGTTTTTCTCTGCCTTCGTGAGGGAATATCGGGTGAGGATTTCCTTGAAACCTTAAAACTGAAAATTCCCGAACTGGATGATTAACCGTACCGATACACTTGTAATACCAATTTCTTTACACACAAAGGAGCCACAATGATTAACTGGAATAACTTTGATACGCTTAATTCGTACAAGAAACTACTTTCCCTGAATTGCAAAGTTGAACTCGCCAAAGTACTGAATCCCCAGCGTGTAAAATCATGCTCTGTCCCCATGGCAAAAGGGCTTGTGTATAATTATGCAGCGAAACAGGTAAATGAGCAGATTCTTTCAGTTCTACAGGAGCTGGCTGATGAGCAACAGCTCATCGAAAAGTATCAGTTGCTGCTTAACGGTGAGGTAATAAACACCGGAGAAAAAAGGAAAGTTCTGCATCATCTTGCACGAGGTCAATTGGGGACAGAGGTTATACATGAGGGAAGGAATCTGGGGACGTTCTATAGCGAACAACTTAAAAAAATCGAGTCATTTGTAAAAAAAGTACATGCAGGAGAAATAACCGGAGCAAAAGGTGACAAATTCAGCTCCATAGTTCAAATCGGTATTGGAGGTTCCGATCTCGGTCCACGAGCTCTCTATCTTGCATTGGATAATTGGGCAGTGAAAAACAATCGTAAGTTACTTAATGCCTCTTTTATTTCAAATGTTGATCCCGATGATGCTTTTGCTGTTCTTGGGGGGACAGAGCTTGCGAAAACACTCTTTATTCTCGTTTCAAAGAGCGGAACAACACAAGAAACGCTGGCAAATGAGTCTTTGGTAAAGCAGGCGCTTGTTGACGCAGGTCTTGACCCGTCAAAACACATGGTTGCTGTAACAAGCGAGACCAGCCCCCTGGCTAAAAATGACGGCTATTTGGCATCGTTCTTCATGGATGACTTTATTGGTGGCAGGTACTCATCCTCCTCGCCGGTTGGTGGGGTAGCTCTGTCCCTTGCGTTTGGGTTCAATACATTTAATGAGTTTCTTCAGGGAGCACACGAGGCCGATGCTCTGTCCCTTGAAAAAAGTATAATGAAAAATCCTGCGTTGCTTGATGCGCTTATCGGTGTTTATGAGCGCAATATTCTTGGGTATCCGGTTACAGCCATTCTTCCTTATAGCCAGGCTTTATCACGATTCCCCGCGCATCTTCAACAGGCTGATATGGAATCTAATGGTAAACAAGTAAATAGAAGGGGCGAGCCTATTTCGTATGCAACTGGTCCAGTACTATTCGGAGAACCGGGTACTAACGGGCAGCACTCTTTTTATCAGCTTCTTCATCAGGGTACGGATATAATTCCTCTTCAGTTTATTGGGTTTACCAGGAGCCAAACCGGATTTGATGTCGAAGTTGATGGATCCACGAGTCAAAAAAAACTTTGTGCAAATCTTGTCGCTCAGATAGTTGCTTTTGCTACCGGGAAATCTGACACAGATACAAATAAGAACTTTCCGGGAGAGCGGCCATCAAGTGTAATCAAGGGTACAGAGCTTTCGCCTGAAGTACTGGGATCATTGTTGGCACATTACGAGAACAAGATTATGTTTCAGGGCTTTGTCTGGAATATTAACAGCTTTGATCAGGAAGGGGTACAGTTGGGGAAAGTTCTGACCAAAAAGGTTTTGGCAGGTGATATGGATCCCACACTAAAAGCTTTTTCTGATTTTTTTGAAGTTTAATCTCTGATTTTTTGGGCAAGAACCCTGTTTTTCACTATATACATATTGTGCGGAAAAACAGGATTCTTCGTCAGGGCTCTCGCTACCATGTATCGGTGAGGGTGAACAATAAAGAAAAGCTCTTAACCTCTTTTGCGGCCAAGCAAATATTTCTAACAGTATTATGTAAGGCCCGGAAGAGGTATAAATTCACGATTGACGACTATGTAATCATGGGAAATCATATTCACCTGGTTATATTTCCCGGTAAAGACGAGTCTCTTTCGAGGATTATGCAGTGGATTCTCAGTGTGTATGCAATGATTTACAACAAACGTTTTAATCGGAGCGGACATTTTTGGGGTGAAAGATTTTTTTCGCGAGTAATTGAATCTTTTTTCGATTATTTGCATACCTTTAACTATATTGATAAAAACCCCTTTGTCGCCGGTTTGGTGGCTAAAAATAGAAACTGGAGATTCTCGGGTGCTTTTGAACATCGGATAGGGCGATGTACGACAGTGAAACCGTTACCTGTCCATTTACAGGCCTTCTTTCCGCAACACATTCGTCTTGCCCTGCCAGAGCCGAAGTAATTGATTTTTCTGGTTAGTATCAATTTTCACTTGCCAAGTCTTGTCTTTTGGCCAATTCATAGAGAAAAGAATGTATAAGCTGAAATGCTTCCTTTGTCAGTGTGCTAATCGTATCTGAGGAAGTATGCAGACGTCGCCAAGTCGAAGGTATATAATTGTAATGAGATTCGTTGTGTAGGGAATTCAACAGAATTACATGTTTAATATCCTGAATTTCATGCTCTGTCCCCTTAGTCAATGCCATCAATAATTCAGTAGCTTCGTTGTGTGGTAGAATGGTAACTACTTGTGCTGGAATACCGGCTGATAAGAATCCTGCATTATCACTAAAGGGAGTTAGTAGTCTTATCCAGTTTTCAGGGGACACCTGTTTAGCAATTTCAATTGTCTTTTTATGGAGCGTATGTAGCTTGTCTCCTAATGGTGTATCATTTCCTTCTGTTATTCCGCTTGTTGACACTATCAAGGTATCTCCACACCCTGTTGCATCAAAAACAAATATGTCATCATCAGTTATGCCTAAATGATGCAATCCCATACCTAGCTGGTATGATCCCTGTCCACGAATACCGTTATGTCCAGCTGCTTCTTCACCGTCAGTAAATAGAATGCGAATGTTGTGTGCGAAGCTCTGTCCCTTAAAAGGTTCGAATGTATTCATTTCTCTCGCAAATTGCAGTAGCTGAAAACAAGCAGCGCTGTTATCATTGGCTCCTGCTGTACCAGAAACCCGATCATGATGCGCAACCAATGTTTTTCGACGAAAGCGCGGGTCGTAGTGTTCGGGAGGATATTTGACTATAACATGATGCTTACCAGCCAAAGTGACTATTGAGTGGGGTATGCTATAATAGGAAAGCCAATTATCTATGTAAGCAAGTCTATCTGTAGCAGGCTCAAGAAAGGCTTTGAAAGAAACATCCATACTGCCATTGTATCATGGTTTATGTTAGTTTGATGGCTATTGGTAAGCTCTGTCCCCCGAATAGTGCTGTAGCAATAAAAAAAAGCCGATCCCAACAGGAACCGGCCTTTTTGTGAACGTTTTACTTAATAACGATCGCCGTAACCGCCGCCATTGTTGTTATAGCGGGGACGTGCGTCGCGAGGTTTGTTCTCTGCAACGTTTACACGAAGGCGACGGCCTTCAAATTCCTGGTTATTCAGGGTTGCGATGGCTGCTTCTGCAGCCTGTTCATCTGCCATCTCAACAAAGCCGAAGCCTTTGGACTGCTGAGTGTAGCGATCCTTGATGATGATGGAAGAAACCACTTCGCCGTACTGGCCGAAGAGGTTCGTCAGGGCGGCCTCAGTGGTCGCGTAGTTCATGTTACCTACATAAATCTTCTGGGACATACGAATCCTTTACCGTTCTCCGGTAATGCTTGATACTATCGCCAAAAAAGCGATATTTCGAGGGCCCTGTCGTTTTTATGAATGAATACCGGATGGCACAGTTTGCTGGGATCAAGCACAAGAAAGGCAGGACACAAAAGCACACTCAAGTCAAGTCGGACACATTTATAAAATATAAACAAAGAACCCGTTCGATAGTAAGACTCTATCACGCCTTTTTGCACTCGTCAAGCTTGGGTGAAAAAAAATAAAAAAAAAGCTCTGTCCCCATAAAACCGTTTTTTTACAGGGATTCTAGACGATGGCTTTGCTCATCCATCGTCGGCTTTTCCATCGGAATACCATGACGATTCCCCTGAGCGTTTCATCAGTTCCGATCGCAAACCATATCCCTAAAAGACCGAATCCGAGCTTGAATCCAAGGATATACGCACCGAATACCATGATACACCACATGGAAAATAGTCCAAAGAGTACCGGGAAACGGATATCTCCCGCTCCTTTGAGGGCAGGAATGGTAATCAGATTGAGTGATCGTCCTGTTTCTATATATATGGAAAACAGGAGTAAGGATGATGTCATGGCCGCGATTTCCGGTATGGTCGTAAAGAGTGAAATAACCGGACCTTTAACGAGATTGAGTAACAGGATGAGTGAGACAGAAATTGCTGTACCGACGGCCTGGTAGCGGAATACCCGTTTATATGCGGCTTCAGGACGTCTTGCCCCGACAAAATATCCTGTTTTTATCTGTACCGCATTACCTATTGATACAGCTATTACAAATACAAACCGGGCAATGGTTTGTGCATATACCATTGAAGACATGGCCCAGGTTCCCAGTGTGGATACCATGGCCATCAATACGATTTGGGCAACGTTGTATGCCATGTTTTCACCGGCGGTTGGAACACCAATCTTGAGGATCGTTCTGTAAATTAATCGGGGTGCTTTTTGCCATCCGCGGATCGGGAAGTGAACGTCGGGACGACTTTTAATCCGTAACGCAAGCAAAATACACGCGACAAGATGTGCAAAAGCCGACGATGCCGCAACACCACGAACGCCGAGTATCGGTAATCCGAACCAACCATAGATGGCGATTGCGTTTCCAATGACGTTGAGGATATTTGCCACAAAAGAAACATACATTGCGTCCCGGGAATAACCGTACGAACGCAATATCGTTCCTTGCAGAAGGCTGAATGCGGTAAAAAGGGTCCCGATACCGCCAAATATGGCGAAATACTCCCATGCAAATTTTCGTACTTCCGGTTCAATTGAGTATTGGTCCAGAAGCAGCCTGCCTCCGGAAAGAACAAGAATACAAACAAGTACCGCTACAAAGAACACCATCACTGCGCTTGCCTGGGCAACTTGCCGTGATTCGTTGTCACGATTGGCTCCCAGATACTGGGAGAGGACAATGCTGGTTCCTATGCAAATGACATTGAACAGGATCTGTATGAAAAAAATGTACTGGGCTACCAGTCCGACCGCCGCTACCGCCAGTTGTGAGTAGGAACTGAGCATTACGGTATCAACTGAAGAAACAAGAACTCTGAAGAATTGTTCCAGAACGATCGGCAGCGTAAGGGCTATCATCGGGAGAGCTGCACGGTCCCTGATGATTTTTTTGGTCGTTATAGGTGTCATGATTATATCTCAAATGTAATCCTTTTCATTACTTGCGTCCAGCGGGGTCAATCTGTATACTTCCTTTACAATGATACAAGTTCAACTGAATGACCCGGAGTTTGAAAAAAAAATCGCTGCAATGCATCCTGACGGGATGTCCGTTTTCCTTTTGGCCGATGGAGCCATGCGGGGTGCTTTTTTTCATGGAACCCGGTTTGTAAACACACTTCGTGCACAACATGCGTTGGGACCGCTTGAAACCATGGTTCTCGGGCAAGCTTCTTTGACCGCTGCCTTGCTTGTTCCCATGATGAAAGGACGGGACCGGACGTTGTTCAGATATGATACGAACGGACCAGCTGCTGGTTTCAGGGTCGAGGCTTTCAGCGAAGGGTATGTCCGGGGCTATTTGTTACAAAATCCCATACCGGTTGAAACTCAGCCAGAAAACTGGGAGCTTTCACCGTATTTTGGTGACGGAACCATCTCGGTTACCAGATTTCCTGAGGGAGGACGTGAACCTGTCACCGGCTCTGTCCCCATAGTGCATAGAAACATCTCGAAAGATCTTGCGGAGTATTTTTTACGGTCGGAACAGATTGCAACCGCCTTTAACACCGGGATTCAGTTTGATTCCACTGGTCGGGTTATTGGAGCAGGGGGTTTATACCTCCAGACAATGCCCGGCGCCGATCCGGACCTTGTTCTTGCCGCAGAAAACGCATTTCGTGCGGCACCTTCCCTGGGGCAGTGGTTCGCAGAAGGCGGAGACCGGGAGGATGTTATTTTCGGCTTATTTCGTGCTCTGTCCCCGGTCGTTGTTCTTGAGCGTGATGTGATTTTCAATTGCCCTTGTACGCGGGACGGCTATTTATCGCGACTGCTTCAACTGGATTCTGCCGAGCTGGATGATATGCTTGAAAATGGATCCGATCCCGTTGAAATAATCTGTCACAACTGTGGCAGCGTTTACTCCTATCCCCTGGACGAACTGAAAAAGGCCAGAAATCACACAGGGACAGAGCTTTAAGAAAATAGCACGCAAAGCTCTGTCCCCCACTTACTGTATTCCATTCTCCGACGGGTCATTGTAGACTACAACGGTACCCGCGATGTTGATAACGTCTCCGGGTTCGAGTTTTTTGTTCTTTACCGGTTTGTTGTTTACGGTCATGTCCGAGTCTGCGGCAATGGTATAGGTCCCGCCTTTTTTATCAAAAACAATGGTCGCGGCGCTTTCTTTCATTGCGGGGTTTCCGGCAATCGTTATATCCGCGGCGTTTGATCCGCCAATGACCGTCAGGTTGTTTTTCAGGGAGAATACCTTTGTCTGCATCCCTTTCGCGCCGTACAAGAGCTGGATGCCGGCTTCAGTCGTCGGTTTTTCAAGCTTGAAGAGCAACAGAAGAATCCACAACAGGGCCGGAATAATCAAAAAGAACAGGTAGTACCAGCGCGGGAGCTGCGTAGTGCCGCCAAGAATCGTTCCGGAGTAATAATAGCGCGCAGATTCGGGCCGGGTCTCCGGTGCAGTGTCCCCATACGAGACGGATACGTAGCGTTTCTCGCCGGGGAGCATCGATGCGGTGTAGGTAATCGCGTACTCGTCGAGTATTTGTTCCCGGATCGACGAGTAGATTCCGAGTAGCTCCCGGTCATTTTTGGCGTCAAACACAAGTCCGCCGGATTCACCGGCAATCCGGGGTGCTTCACTGTCCCGGGTGTTTCCGAAGTTGACGACATAACAGGTTATTCCTTCACGTATTGCGGCCTGTATTCCGTCATCCGCGGTCACTTTCGAGTTCTTCCCGGCGAACGGGAAGTGTTCTCCATCAGAAAGAACAATGAGTGCTTTTCGCCGTCCGGTTTGACCAAAGGTGTTCAATGCGGTGGCGATGGAGCCATACAGCTCGGTGTAGCCGTCATCCCGAGCCGGTTTGGTTACCCGGTCAAGTTGGGCCGAAAGGGCGCTGGTATCCGCCGAAATTGGCTGTATGGTGGTGTAATTGGTATTGAAAGCCACAAGGCCTGCCCGGTCGAGCGGAGAAAGATTGACGACAAATTCCCGTATTGCCCGTTTCGCATGGGTTATCCGCATGGTTTCCGGGTTGTCCGTAGGATTCCCCGCAAGGTCGTCCCACATACTGCCGGAATTGTCCAGAAGCAATAAAAACGAGATCCCTTCGTTCCGGGTAGCCTGACGGGACACATCGGTAACCCGAACCTCCTGATAGGTTTTTCCATCCGGAGATTCACGGACAGTCATAAGATCGGGACTGACGGCTTGTCCTGCGGGAAGGTCAAGATTGACGAATAGTCGGACGTTTTGCGTTGCGGCAAGCCGCGAAGTGTCTATCTGGGTGATTCTTCCCTCTTCTGCACAAAGCGGGGACAGAGCTACTAGCAGCGCGAGGCTGGTCAGGGCAAACTTTCGGACGGTATGTGTACCATGAGTGTATTTCATCGGTTTCTCCCTCAAGAAAAAATTCCATACATGAATTTTGCCGAACCTATGGCGAACACATCTTCCCGGCGAAGCGGGACTTCCTGCGTCGGTGAATCATTTACCGTCACCGGGCAGGATTTCCCTGCCGGACGGAGAACAACCCGTCCTTTTTTAATCTGTATGGAGGCATGAAGCGGTGTAACATTCCGATATCCGGGAAGAACGATATCGCAGGTATCGCGAGTCCCGATCCTGATCCGTGACTTGAGCAGGTGGTATTCCTTGCCCCGAAGCGGTCCATTGAGAAGCTTGATGGAACCGTATGAAAATCGGTTTTCAAAGAACGAATAGAAGAAGCTGAGGAAAAATCCGAAAACAACCAACCCGACGAGAAGGGCTGTCTGGTTACCCGGATAGCGGATTACGGAAAGCTGGAGCAGCATTCCTCCGAGGCTTCCGCCGACTATCCCTCCTGCGAGGCCTACAAGAAGTTTGCGGAGAGATCTTGAACGGAATCCTTCTATCAGGGAAATGCACAGACCGATAATGACCCAGCCCATGCTGTTCGCCAGAATGAGCGGGATACCGGTTAACGATTGCTCGGTACGCTGCAGGGAATCAGCGACCCCAAAAAGAAACGCTTGTCCGGCAAAAACACCAATCGCGCCTGAAAGGACTCCCGCGACGGCCCCGAAAAGAAGACCTTTTATCGCCTTGGTTCGTGACGAGACAACGATTCCTTCAAACGATCCGAATATCGCCCCGAATACGAGTCCCAGCATAATACCCTGGGTCAGTGAGAACGAAAGGTACCCGGGAAAAACAGGCTGGAAATATTGAATGGTGAGCAAACAGGGCCATACCATGCAGGCCCCGCAGCATCCCAGTAACAGCATGATTATACGCTTCATAGTCAATGACATGGTCTACTCCTTGTACAGCAGTAACATTCCGTCAGATTCCCTGACGGTAAGGCGTGTGGTCTCTCCGGGTACGATATCAAGGCGGGTTTGGAGGATTTTTTCCCCGGAGATTATTTCCAGATCATATCGTCCCGACGGTAAATCCCAGGTCCTTGTTCCGCCGGAATAGCCTTCCAGGGATTCCCGTACCATGAGTTCTCCGCCGCGGACAATGGTTTCCGAGCCGTTGAGAAATATCCGGTAACTTGCTTCGGGTGCTTCAAGCGACAATGCGCCGGGAAGCGGTACCAGATTTGCCCGGAGTACCAGCTCTGTTTGATACGGTGCGATTTTCAGTGAGAAGATTTCCGGATAATAGCCTGCCTGTTCTGCCCTGAATTTGAGAATCTGTCCGGTCATGAGGTCGCCCGGCAGCAGGGTTTGAAGGGGAATCCAGTCATTTCCGCGAAGCACCGAATACTGGGTCGCCGAGGTGAGAATGCGGTTCGTTACTGCATCGAATGCTTCGGTTCGTACCGAAAGGGGTTGTGGCGTGACCCGGTCGAAACTGATTTCAACGGGATATATCGCCGATCCCCGTGTTTCCCGTTCAGCGAGGGATTCAAGGGTAAATGACTGCCAGTATATACGCTGTTCCGCAGTTATCTTGGCACGGTACATGCCCGGTTTGAGATATACCGTGTTTGACTCGAACCGGTACCCCGAAGGACCTGAAGTATCCTTATGGCAGGAAAATACAATGTCCTTTTCAGTGGCAGGCGGGAATTCCTCCCGGTCATGGACAAAAATTGATGCCGTCAGCAATATGTCTCCCGGTTCTTTCACGGTTTCGGGAATACGGATTTTGAACTGGACTGCACCATACGATTTTGCCAGAAATATCCGGTGTACCAGACCCTGCGACCAGGCCCAACAACCGGCGGCAGCCAGAAGGACCATTCCTGCCGCGAGGGACAGAGCTACCAATCTTTTTTTCTTTCGGGGTTTGAATACCGGTTCCTCATACTTCTGGTTTGTGATGCATTGCACCAGGGATTCCCGAAGGGAGTCAACCGGAAGCCGTTTCAGGTAGTTTTCAACTATCCGGATGATGGCGCCCATGTTTCGGTAGCGTCGTTTGGGGTTCGGCCGGATCATTTTCCGGATGAGCCGGGCGATAACCGGCGGAGTTTCAGGATTTATCTTTTTAATGGGGGTATAGCGGCCTTTTTGAATGGAAAGCAGGGTATCCGGGGCAAAATTGCCCGGAAACGGCCGTTTCCCCGAGACCATTTCGTAAAGCATCACACCCATTGCGTAAATATCCGCGCGTTTGTCAACATTCTTTGAGTTTTTGAATTGTTCGGGCGGCATGTATGAGGCGGTACCGAGCGTTACCCCCTCTTTGGTCAGATCCTGTTCGTCGGTCTGTTCTACCGCGGCAATGCCGAAGTCCGCGAGCTTGATCGCGCCTTTGCGGGAAATAAGGATGTTACCCGGTTTGATGTCCCGATGGATGACACCGTGATCGTGGGCGTATTTCAGCGCCTTGCAGGCATCGAGAAACACGAAGAGGGACAGAGCTCCGGAGAGATACCGTCTTTTCTTGAGCAATACATCGAGCGACATTCCGTCCACGTATTCAAGAACGATGTAATGGGAGGACCCTTCCTTGAAGTAGTCAAACAGGTGGACAATGTGGGGATCATTAAAATCCAGGAGGATTTGCGCTTCACGTTTGAATCGCTCCGTGATCGCGGTATTGCCCCTGATTGTCAGTTTTTTGAGAATGACATTCCGCTTGAGCGTGGGATGCATGGCTTTGTAGACGGCTCCCATTCCCCCTTTGGCTATGAGTCCCTGTATTTTATATTTTCCGATTGTTTCAGGATGTGTGGGCACTGTATCCTCCTTCGCCCGGCGCGACACTGTCGGTCACCGGGTTGAATGGCCGATCCGGGGTAATCAGGACGGTGTATTCCCCGTCCGGGTTGTGTATTTGTACATACCGGTTCCCGGCACGAAACAGATACCGGTCCGGAACGGGGCGATGGCCCCCGAAATATACACCAGTGTCGGGGGATGACAGGTATTGGTCAAGCATTTTTTGTACGCTGTTATGATCGGCTTCGTCATTGTTTGTCCAGGTCAGTCCATAGATAACGTCGGGATTCATCCGCGCGTTTATCAACTCGTCTTCGGAATAGTGCCGCTTCGGTTCTGCGTGGGAGGCGAGGAAGTTCGCCCCGACGGCGAACAGGGGAAGACGCTTTTCAAAAATCGAATAGGTAAAGAGGAATTCTTCTCCGTAAAACTGTGAAACGTACTCGCGAACCATCTCGCCTTCAAGAGAAAACTTGCGGAACCGGTGATTCCCGCCGCCTTCCTCGTTCATGATGTTTTCGTGGTTACCCTTGAGAAAATGGAAATTGTCGCTGAATTCGCATTTGCATCGCATGATCAGCTCCATGAGCGTGAGGCTTTCATGCATCTCCTCGTCCATGGCCTGATGTTTCTTATAAGAATGCGTGTATTCGTCAAACGCGGTATCCCACCGTTTTTTCCCCCGGGCTTCTGCGTGGAACCCGTCGCCCAGACAGAGTATCTGGACCGAATCACTCGCAAGCGCGTCCAGAACAATTGTCTCCGGTGTGTACTGCGCGAACAGAACGTCCATGAAGAAGCCGACACGGCCATGCAGGTCCGGTACCAGTATGGTTGGTATGTTCTTTTTGAGACGGACGAGGCACCCGGATAATCCGCTCGCGTCAGTCGGGCGGATTGTCGGGTCCTCATGCTCAAGGACGGTTATCGTCTCTTCGAGGAGATTCAAATACCCGGCGCGGTCCGGAAGGGACTCACGCCGGGAAATTGTTTTCAGGAGAGTCCTGAAGGTCATTACTGGATGATTGTCTTGTTGACTTCGACAAACTCTTCGGTAATATCCTGGGTAACCTGGGTAAGCAGGGCTTCTTCTTCCCCGGCTTCAAGATCCTCGTTGCTGACCGCGATTTTGAATATCGGGGAACTTTGCTGAATGGGTCCTTTTTCGAACATGACAACCGAGTCCTTTTCAATATCGCTGGACAGGATGGCGTTTTCTTCGACCGCTGAGCCGGGGACATCGGTACGAAGTCCTATTGACGTATATTCGGCGCGCCGGACTCCATCAACCAATGGCCCGATCGTGATGAGGGAACCGGAGTAGGTGAGCGCAAGCGCGCCCTTATCGGTGTCTTTCGCGAAGAAGTCAACTTCGTCAAGGTTGTTTTCCGAAACTCCATCCTCAAAACACTGCTTTTTTTCGACCCAGGCCGCCGCAAGGGCTTCGAGAGTCTCATCTCCCTCGGGAAGACCGGAGGTCTTCGCAATCTGTTTGATGTGATTTCTGATCATTTCCGACAATGTGTTAAAAGTTTCCATAAAAAAACTCCTTATGGGTGTATAGTGTACCACAAAGCCAAATTTTGTCATGACAAGGAGAAAAAAATGAATGACATCGTTTTTCCCGCACTCCCGGCAGAAATTCAAGCACAAATCACGGCATTACTGGACCAGGATGGTACGGAAGCCCTGGACGAAAAAAAAGAACACTACGCGAAAATATGGCAAACAAAGTACGAGTTGTTTGTTTCCCAGATTCACACCGTCGGTATGGAACTGGTGCAGGAACTCGGGACAACGGATACCCGCGGGGCCATCCTGCTGACCTATTCGGGGTCGCTCATCAGTCTCGGACCGCAACAGAACGGTTCCCGGTGGCTCGAATATGCATCCATTAAATTCAGAAGTGACGTACCTGACTACATTCGGGGACAGAGCATCACGGTGAACGGACCAATCACCTGCGATGCGGTCGCAGAATTCAGCGGGAGCCCGCTCAAGAAGAGCAGTTCCGTGTACCGGATCGCCGTTTGCCCCGAAGGGACATCCGAATCGGATCAGGAACAGCGTATCCGTGAAGCCACGATCTACCTTACGAACGGATTTATCAAGATCAACCGGACTCAAATGGGTCAAACCAGTGCAGATGTAGACCAGTTTACCGTGAAATCGATCGTATCCTTCCTGGCAAAAAAGCATGGACTGACCCAGAATGCCGCCCGGGCGGTTCTCGACGATTACCTGTCCGTCGTTGAGGCGGGGGTCCTTCTCGGGGAACGCGTTACGGTGGGTAAACTCGGTTCGATGACCCTCAAGCTCCAGGCGGCGAAAAAAGCCCGGGTGATGAAGAACATCCAGACCGGTGAGGATATCCTCGTTCCGGCAAAACCGGCAACCCTGGTTCCGAAATTCGTGGTCTCACGGGCACTCAAGGAAAAAGGTGCGCTCGTTGATCCCGAATTCGTCGGTCTCGCTGCCCCCGATCCCGAGGATGATGACGGCGACGAGTAAGCTCTGTCCCTGTACGTTGAGCGAATGCACTCAAGCGATTGCGAATGCAATCGCCAAGCTCTGTCCCCCGCAGATGAAACCGTGAAAATCTGCTATAGTACCGGCACCTATGGATATGTCCGATACCTTTGAAGCTCTGTCCCCCGACGCGGTCTTGTCCGCCTGCGAGCAAGCTCTGTCCCCAATCGGGTTCGAGCCGGTCGTTACGCCGTATAACAGTTACATTAACCGGGTATTCGCGGTAAAAAGCGACAATGGCGACCGGTACATCGCGAAATTCTACCGCCCCGGCCGGTGGACGCGGGCCGCAATCGAAGATGAGCACCAGTTTTTGCTCGACTGCGCCGACGCGGATCTTCCCGTGGTCGCACCGCTTGCCCTCGAGGGAGGTGGCACAATCGCCGAATCCGCCGGCTTCCTGTTCAGCGTGTATCCCTTCCGGAGCGGCCGGACCTTCGATATCAACAGCGATGACGATTACCGGCGTCTGGGCGCTCTCATCGGGCGTCTTCACGGGGTTTCCCGCCGCCGCGCCGCCCCGAACCGGCTCACCCTGCATCCGGTCGACCTAACCCTCCGCATGTGCGAACGGCTCGCCGCGTCTCCCTCCATGCATCCCGAGTTCGCCAGCGAGTTCCTCGATTTGAGTACCGATGTCCTCAATGCCCGCTCTGACGAGTTTTCGTCATTTGAGACCATCCGGATCCATGGTGACTGCCATCGGGGAAACATTCTTGATCGCATGGACGACGGGCTTCTTCTCATCGACTTTGACGACATGATGAACGGTCCTGCCATTCAGGATTTGTGGCTTTTGTTGCCCGATCACATGAAGCTCTGTCCCCGCGAGCGGGATCTCCTTCTCGACGGCTACACGCAATTTTCCACCCTCGACGAGCGCTCGCTCTCCCTCGTGGAAACCCTCCGGTTCATGCGGATCATCTACTTTCTCGGTTGGTGTGAAACCCAGAAAGACGACCAGCTCTTCCGCGAGAAGAATCCCGACTGGGGGACGCGCTCCTTCTGGGTTCGTGAAATGGAAGATTTGCACTACCAGGCGGATCATATCTAGCGGAAAAACGGAACTGCTCCCTTGCCCAAAAAGGGGAAACCGGCTACCATGTATGCAACTTCTGGCGCACAAAGATGGAACTGACCATCGTGAAGCTCCCGCTTTCAGCCGCGCGCCTGGGCTGTTATGGTGCGGATCATACAAGCAAAGGGAGAAATCAATCATGAACACATCACCACTTAAAACGTATCTCGCGGAAACACCCGCGGAGAAACTCGACACCGCCTTCGTTTCCTGGCTCGCGAATCTCGAGCAGGTAGCGGACATCGCGCCGGAAATTGCCGCGTCCATCGTCAAGGAACTGGAAGCCCAGCGGACGCACCTCAAACTGATCGCGAGCGAGAACTATTGTTCCCTCAACACCCAGGCGGCGATGGGAAATCTTCTGACCGACAAATATGCGGAAGGATTCCCCGCGCACCGGTACTACGGCGGGTGTGAAAATATTGACGACATCGAATCGGTCGCGGCCGAGGAAGCTAAGGCGCTCTTCGGGGCTGATCATGCCTATGTCCAGCCCCACTCCGGGGCAGACGCGAACATGGTCGCGTACTGGGCCATTCTTTCCGCCAAGATAGAAGCACCGGTTCTTGAAAAACTCGGCGAGACCAATCTTTCAAATCTTGACGACAAACAGTGGGCCGAACTCCGCACCGCGCTGGGAAACCAGAAGCTGATGGGACTCGACTATTATTCCGGCGGCCACCTGACGCACGGATATCGGCAGAATGTGTCGGCCCGGATGTTCGAAGCCCATTCCTATACCGTATCAAAAGAAACCGGACTGCTCGATTACGACGCGATTGAAAAACAGGCGATGGAAATAAAGCCCCTCATCCTGCTCACCGGATACTCCGCCTATCCCCGTGCCATCAACTTCCGCCGGTTTCGCGAAATCGCGGACAAGTGCGGTGCCGTCCTCATGGTAGACATGGCGCATTTCGCGGGGCTGGTTGCCGGAAAGGTCTTTACCGGCGACGAGGATCCGGTCAAATGGGCCGACGTGGTAACGACCACCACCCACAAGACCCTCCGCGGTCCCCGCGGCGCGCTGGTTCTGTGCAAGGCGCCCTTTGCCGACTACGTGAACAAGGGCTGTCCCCTCGTGCTCGGCGGTCCGCTTCCGCACATGATGGCCGCCAAGGCGGTCGCCTTCAAGGAAGCCCGCACACAGGCCTACCGCGATTACGCCCTTCGTGTCCGCGACAACGCCCGGACACTCGCTGCAGAGCTCCAGTCGCTCGGCATGACCATCCAGACCGGCGGAACCGACAATCACCTCATGCTCATCAATGTTTCGTCGTTCGGACTGACCGGACGGCAGGCAGAATCGGCCATGAGCGAATGCGGAATTACCCTGAACCGGAACTCGCTTCCCTTTGACCCGAACGGCGCCTGGTGGACGAGCGGTCTCCGCATCGGAACCCCGGCGGTAACCACGCTCGGCATGGGTCCCGCCGAAATGAAAGAGATTGCGCGTATTATCAAGCTCGTCCTTTCCGCGTCCACCCCCGGAAAAACCGACAAGGGAACGGTCAGCAAGGGCAAGGTAGTTGTCGACGAAGCAGCGAAAAAAGAAGCGGTAGACGCGGTAAACGCCCTGCTCGGAAAGTTCGTTCTCTATCCCGAACTTGATCTTGAGCTTCTCAAGAAGTATTTTGTGCGCTGATCCGGCTTTTTGAACCGGTTACGAGAAGCCCGACGGTATCCGTCGGGCTTTTTTTGTCGGGGAAAGTTTCAACAATTTTGATAGCAGTTTAAAAGGCCATACAGTTTTTCAACAATTTTGGTAGCAGTTCAGGAGAACCTCTGCGGCGGCGTTACCACCCATAGAGCTCTAAGGGGAATCTTCCCGGTATTTACCAGAACATGGGGCGCTGTAGCGGAAAAGGATATGCTGTCCCCGGTTTCAAGCGGGTATACGAGCGTTTCGTAGTGCAGCTCACCCGATCCTTCGGTAATGATACCGAATTCCCGTCCCAGGTGGCCGTAGGATCCCCTGCGGGTTTCTCCGGCAACGGGTAGGGTGATGTAGTAGGCTTCAATGGCGTGGGCGTCGTCCAGCGGGCGGACTATTTCTTCGTAGACGGTGTCGTTTTCAACCACGTGGCGGCGTTCGCCGGCTCGGATTATTTTTACCGGTCGTTCACGGCGGTATTCTTCAAACAGGTATTCAAGGTCGATATCAAGGGCGTCAGCGAGGGAGAGGAGGGTGTCGATAGCCGGCGAAACGCGGTTGCGTTCTATTTGCGAGACGAGACTTTCACTCACACCGGCCGCCTGTGCAACGACCTTGAGGGTTAATCCTTTATGTTCGCGCACCTGCCGGAGTTTTTCTCCGAACTTGAATGTCTTTTTATGTATTGCCATGCTTGTCCTTTTGGAATTTCTGTTCGAAAAGGAACTGCATGTAATGGTCTTCCAGGGTTTTCCAGGGGCCTTTTGCCGCCAGTCGTTTTCGGGCGTTCGCGTTGTTGCGGCGCTGGGTATAGGCACGGTAAAAGACACGCGGGTCTTCATTTGATCCGGTTGCCTGATGGCCGATGATACCGGGTACTTCGTCACGGCCGATTGCCGACACTTTACGGTTCTTCAGTTCAGAGCGGATGAGCGAGATGTCCTCATGAGAAAGACCGAAAATGAATTCTTCCATGGAAGACGCGACGTCGGTGTCTCCGAGTCGGCTCGAGATGAACTTCTGCCAGGCGTCGTCAAGGGCAATTGAAAGCAGAAGCAGCTCGCTGGTTCCGATCATGGTGCCGAAATTGGGTGCGATCTGGTCACGGACGGTCCAGACTGCGTCGAGAACGGGAGCGACACTGAGCACGTTGGGGTCAAGACGGTGTTCCCACAATTCCGCAAGGGATTCCGCGACCGCCCGGCGGACTTCCTGGCGGAGATTTGGATCGTCGAGCAGGGACATGTACACATCTTCCGCCATGAGGGTAAACATGATGTTGAGAGTGGCCTGTCGTAATTCCTGGATATCCTCGTCGGAAAAAAACGAATTGACGGCAACCTTGGTTATTGCGGAAAATGCGTGGAATTTCGCCACAAGAAAGCCTTGTCCAAGTATTGCTTTGGTCGGAAGGGTCAGAAGTCGTTCTCCGTCGCCATAATGACAGAGGGTATCGATGAGGGTTTCGGAAGAGCGTTTTTGTCCCGCCAGTACACCCTGTTCATACATGGACGGATACCGGGATATCGATACAGAAAGTCGTTCGAGATCCATTACCCGTGTAGCAACACCGACCATGGTCTCCGGGGAGTACACACGGAGATTTTCGAATACGCGGTTGACCAGGGCCCGTTCCTGGTTATTGAGAACGACAATGTCGGTTGAACCGGTGTCCGGGGTATTGAGGTGATCTACCGTACTGTGCGTTTCATTCAGAAACTGGTCGATATCCATGGTACCTGCAGTATACCTGAAAAATGGGCCCTCTGGCTAGCAAAATCAGTTTTTTCGACG
>MWCL01000022.1 GCA_002070025.1 Spirochaetes bacterium ADurb.Bin215 | reverse complement strand
GGGCAGCTGACCAGAAACGAACCCGCCATGACGAACTGACAACCCTCCTCGAAACACTCGGCGTCGAGAAGGAAATCGTTAGCGCGAAACAAACCGAACTCGATCTCGCCAGAAAAGCCGAACCACTCCTCTACCGTGTTGAACAGCTCGCGGCGGCGGAAGCGGACCGGGACACCACAATCCGGGAACTTGCCTCGGCGGAACGGGAACTTGCCGCCGCGATTGAAGAGCGTACCGGTTTCGAACAGACCGCGGCCGACAACGTGAAAAATGACGCAAAACGACAAGAATTGCGGGCACGCCGGGGAAACCTGAAGATGGCTGTGGATATCGCCACAACGCTTGTTCGGGAACAGGATGAACTGAACGCCCTGAAACAGCGCCGATCGGAATTGCTGAAAACAGCCGGAGAAACCGAAATAAAGCTCGGCGAATTTGATACCCGCCTTACAGAACTCTCCGGCCCGATCGAGCGGCTTGAGGAACGCGACCGCGCGAAAGAAGAAGCCGACAGGCGTCTCCGCAATGCCCGGACCATCAATGAATGCGCAGCCGATCATGAACGGCTTACCCTGTCCCGAACCGCTCACGCGGGCGCTGCGGCCAATACGGAAGCAAAGATCGCCGAAACCGAAAAAGATCTCGACATAGCGAAGGCGGAGCTTGCCGGACTCGAGCTCGAAGCGGAACGCGCAAAAGCCGGGGACACTGCTGCGTCCCTTGCGCGGACCCTCAAACACGGAGAGCCCTGCCCCGTCTGCGGTTCAACCGAACACCCGAAACCCGCGAGTCCCGCGGCCGCGTTCGACACAACCGAACGAATCGACGCGAAAAACCGCACCATTCGGTCGCTCGAAACCGCGCTCGAAAAATTGCGCAAAGATCTGGCCACCCACCGCGCCAACGAACAGGCGGCCGCGGACCGTATTGCGGAAATCTGCAAAAGGGCGGAAACGGTACCGGACCGCATGAACCCGGAAACCATTCCCACACCCGCAGATGCAGCCCGGGCGCTCGAAACGGCGGCAAAGGAAATGCAGGCCGCTTCCGATGCCCTGATCCAGTCGCAAAAAGCGGTTCGGGAAGCGGAAGATATCCGGAAAAGCCGTACCGCCTTCCTTGCAGGTACTGAAGCAACGGCAGCGGAACTCGATGCGCTTGCCGGCGAGATTACCAAACGGGAAACGGGAATGGCCTTCAATACCGACCGGTACCGTGAAGCCTTTCCCGACGAAACCGTACCGGACCCCGCCATGGCGGAAGAAGCGCTGGAAATTCTTGACGCGACACTTCTGGAGCTGGACGCGGTAATAAACAAATTTACCGACGGGTTTACCGCGGCAAAAGAACGCTGTGCGTCCCTCGCGACGCGTAAAGAACATCTGAAAGAACTGCTCGCCAGGAAGCAAAAGGATCTTGCTGAAATTCATGCCGGACTCGACAGCGAGCGCGCAAAGGCCGGGTTTGCCGATAGTACCGCAATCCGGTCCGCTGCCCGGACACGGGAACAGATGGACGACCTTGACCGCTCTATCCAGGCATGGAACAAACGCTTCACCGAGACTGCCGCGGAAGCGGAACGGCTGGAAGGCGAACTGCGCGCCTGGAAGGGGGCGGACGCAAAAACGGCCGAGGCGGAACTTGAACGAATAAGCCTCGAGCTCAAATCCTCGGAATCCTCCCTGCACGAAATGAAACTCTCCCTTTCCAATCTGGACGCGCGGGAAACCCGATACCAGACCATGGTTACCGAGTTCGAGGAACTCTCCAAAGAAACCGGAGCCCTCGTTGCCCTCGCAGGAGATCTTACCGGACAAAATCCGGCGAAAATGAGCTTTGACGCCTGGATTCTCGGCTCGTACCTCGAGGAGATTACCGCGTACGCGAACACCCGGCTCGAGCGCATGAGCGACGGCCGCTACCGGATACAGGTTGATGAACAGTTCCGGAAAGGCAACAGTCTCGCCGGACTCGATCTGGAAATTCTCGACGCCTACACCGGAAAAACCCGTCCGGCCGGCACCCTGTCGGGCGGCGAAACCTTCATGGCGTCAATCAGCCTTGCCCTCGGTCTGGCGGATTCAATCCAGACCCGCTCCGGCGGCATCCAGCTCGACGCCGTATTCATCGACGAAGGCTTCGGTTCCCTCGACGAAACAAGCCTTGAAAAGGCAATCGGCATCCTCGACGAAATTCGCGGCCACCGCATGGTGGGTCTCATCTCCCATGTCCCGGAGCTTCGTTCGAGAATTCCCGGCCGCATCGAAATTATCAAAACACAAACCGGCTCAAGAATTGTGCAAGGAGAGCACTCATGATTGAAAGCGCATTGTTTACCGACTTTTATGAACTGACGATGGCCCAGGGCTACTGGAAATACGGCATGAACAAGCCTGCCGTATTCGATGTCTTTTTCCGCCGCCAACCCTTTTCCGGCGGATTCTCCATCCTTGCCGGTCTTGATCCCCTTCTGGATATCCTGGAGTCATTCCGCTTTTCCGCGGACGACATCCGCTGGCTTTCATCGCTCAACCGTTTCGAACCCGGTTTTCTCGACTACCTCGCAGAGTTCCGTTTTACGGGCAGTCTCTGGGCCATGAACGAGGGCACGGTCATCTTTCCCGATGAACCGGTCGCCCGCATCCATGCCGATGCCATAGAAGCGTCAATTATAGAAGGGCTCGTGCTGAACACCATCAACTTCCAGAGCCTTGTCGCAACCAAAACCGCGCGTATCTGGCTCGCTTCCGGGAAGGCGCCGATCATGGAATTCGGCCTCCGCCGGGCACAGGGAGAAAACGGCGCCATGAGCGCAAGCCGGGCATCGTTCATCGGCGGGGCGGCCGGTACGAGCAATACGCTCGCCGGGAAAGAATACGCCATCCCGGTTCTTGGAACGATGGCACATTCCTGGATCATGAGTTTTCCGTCGGAAGAGGAAGCGTTCCGCGCCTATGCCGACATGTTCCCCGACGCGTCGGTCTTCCTCATCGATACCTACGACACGCTCGAATCGGGGCTGCCCGCGGCCATTACCGTGGGAAAAGAACTGCAGGCAAAAGGGAAATCATTCGGTGTCCGGCTCGATTCCGGAGACATCCAGTACCTGAGCGAAGAAGTCCGCACGGCGCTCGACGCTGCGGGCTTGAACGACGCGACCATTACCGTCTCGAACGAGCTCAATGAAGAAATTGTTGAGTCCCTCGTCCGCGACGGCGCACCCATAGACACCTGGGGCGTGGGAACGCACATGGTAACCGGCGGAAACGAATCTTCGTTTACCGGCGTCTACAAGATGTGCGCCCGCACCGGCGATACCGGAGAACTCGTTCCGACCATGAAACTCTCGGACAATCCCGAGAAAATGACCAATCCCGGCGTAAAGCAGGTGTGGCGTCTGTATCTGGACGACGGAACCGCCAAGGCCGACGTATTGGCTCTGGAAGAAGACACGATCCAATCCGGCGTAACCGACCGGTTCTATCACCCCGCGAATGAATTGCAGAGCTTTATGTGCACCCCGGCGCGATCGGTTCCCCTCCTTTCGGAAAAAATGCGTACCGGAAAACGCCTGCTGCCCGCGGAACCGCTGGTAACAATCCGGGAACGGGTCCAGACCGGGCTTCTGGAATTTGACCGGACCTACCGGCGCAAATTGAACCCGCATATCTATAAAGTCTCATTGACAAAAGCCTTGAGAGATCTCAAACTGGAGTTTCTGAAAAGACACGAATCATGATCATTTATCCGAGGAGGACATACATGATACACAAAAAATACGTACTGCTGCTTGTTGCCGCAATTCTCGTTGCGTCCCTTGCCGTAACGGGCTGTTCCAAAAAGGCTCCGATCCTGAAAGCCGCCGACAAACACGGACTGGTATTCGGAACGGCTATCACGGCAGGAGATATTTTTGATCCCGAAATGAAAGAGTTTATAACATCTCATTTCAATCTCGTTGTGCCGGAAAACACCATGAAATGGGTCAATATCCGTCCCACAAAACAGTTCTGGAACTGGTCGGACCTCGACAAGATGGTGGACTTCGCCGAAGAGAACGATATTATCATTAAAGGGCATCCGCTCATCTGGGATGAACAGACCCCCGGATTCGTCAACAGCGTCAAGACAAAAGAAGCTGCGCTTGAAATCATTGTTGAGCACATCACCGAAATCATGACCCGGTACAAGGGACGCATCCAGATGTACGACGTGGTGAACGAACCCTTCGCCGAAGACGGCTCCATGCTCGACTCGTTCTGGTACCGCACCTGCGGAACCGAGTTTATCGACGTAGCATTCAGGACCGCGCGCGAAATTGATCCCGACGCCAAACTCATCATGAACGAGTTCAACAACGAATTTGCCGGGCATCCCAAGTCGGACGGTATGTACGAGTTCGTAAAAGGCATGGTGGAACGCGGCGTTCCCATCGACGGAATCGGCATCCAGATGCACATCATGGCCGAAAGCTATTTTGACGCCGAAGCGCTCCAGGCGAATATCAAACGCTACGCCGATCTCGGCCTCAGCGTATATTTCTCGGAGATTGATGTACGAATCAAGAATCCGGTAACCGGAGACAACGAAGCGCAGCAGGTTGCCGCCTACCGCGGACTCATGGAAGCGGCCCTGGCAAACGAAAACGCCAAACACTTCGTGGTCTGGGGATTTGCCGACAGCCGGAGCTGGGTACCGCGCGCCTTTTCGGGATACGGCAGTGCCCATCTTTTTGAAAACGATGTTGAACCCCGGAACCCCAAGGCAGCGTTCAAGGAAATTGAAACTGTACTGAAAAACTGGAAGAACTGATTACGGAAGATACGCGCTTTTGATGTTCGAAAGCGCGTCGAAGAGCTTCCGCTTTTCCGCGTACCGCCCGCCCGTGAGCGCCTCAAGCTTGCCGCGGGCTTTTTTTCGCCCCGAGTTGTCCTGAAAGCTGCACGTACAGGTTGAACTGATGTAGCCCTGCGCCGTGGCGTGGCGTACGATCATCGGAATGTCCGCCAGGCACAACGGACGGATTATGGTGACCGGATACTTCTCGTAGGTGAGCCGGGGTGGCATGGTGGAAAGCTCGCCCTTTACGAGGGCGTTCATGAGCAGTGTTTCGAGGATGTCGTCAAGATGATGACCGAGGGCAATCTTGTTGAAACCCTCACGCATGGCATAGTTGTTGAGCTCCGTGCGGCGCTGGGTGGAACACCACCAGCAGTTCATCTTTTTTCCCGGCTTGAGCCGCCCGGTTACATCGACGTGTTCCGTTACGAGGGGAATGCCCCATTCGGCGAACCGCGCCGCGAGGACCGGATCGAGCGGAGAGCCGATATCACTCGCGATATGAAGCGCGGCAACCGAAAAACGCGGCCCGAACCGGCGTATGAGCCGCGACGCGAAATACTCCACAAGCGCGGTGGAATCCTTGCCGCCCGAAGCTCCCACGAGAATACGGTCGCCCTCTTCAATCATTGCATATTTTTCAACCGCGTGATCAATCACACGGAACAACGCCGGATTTGCCATAGACGATCAGTATACAGAAAAGTAAACGGTTCGTCCTCCCGTTGACCCCGAACGAAAAACCCGTTATCGTGACCGCACGACACATTTCAAAGGAAGCGAGGTGAAATTCCTCCGCTAGCCCGTAACTGTAACCGGAAAAGGAACTGCCATTCAGCCACTGCGCACCAGCGCGGGAAGGCGGCAGCGCCGGAAAGACTAGTCGCGTTGCCGCGAACGGTCCTGACCATCCGCAAGCCAGGAGACTTTGGTGTGTCAAACCAAACATGTTCGCGCTCTCGTGGAACAGGGCGCGGAGGAGTACCAATGAAACACCCCTGTATCCGCCTCATGGTTGCCGCGCTCGCGGCATGTCTCGTCCTTCTTTCCGGTTGCGAACTTGCAACTTCATCGGCCGATGGAGCCCTTACCGGTTACTGGAAGTCAACCTTCGGGGACGGATTCGACCTTTCGGGAAACACCGAAGATGGATTTCTCTTTACACAATACGACAATGCCGCCCGCGACATCAGTTTTGCCGGAACGGTCGTAAACAATCCGGATTTCAATTCTCCGACAGGCTATATCATCATTCGTATAACAAACGGAGGAACCTGGACAAAAACGGAAGGATACTACTATGCCATTCACTGGGAAAACCTTTCCGGCTCCCTCGTTGCCGCGGCCAGCGCCTACAAAGTCGGAGGAGCACATAACAAAGGCATGGAAACCCTTGCGGAAGCCCTTGCCGAATACACGGTGACAAACCGCTACTACGGCTATTACGGCGAGTACGAGAAACAATGACGAAGATACGTGCGGCCGTCGCGCTCACGCTTGCCCTTGCGCTGCTCGCCACGCCGAAGGCGCATCCAACCGACATTCCGGTCATGGACGGCGCAGGCCTTACGGTAACCGCAGAGCTGACTGAGCCGGGAACGGTCCGGGTGGACCGGGACGATATTGACCGGAGCACCGCGCCGGATCTCGTCAGCCTGCTCGCGGAAACTGCCGGCGTCAGTATGACCAGCCACGGCGGCTACGGAACGGTGAATGCTGTTTCAATCCGGGGACTTTCCACGAGCCGCATACAAGTCCGAATCGACGGAGTACTCGTATCTTCGCCCCAGTCGGGTGACTTCGACTTGACCTCGATTGACAAAAATACCATCGAAAGCATCACCATCCGCTACGGCGGATCCGCGGCGGTAACCCTGGACATTGTAACCCGGAAGCCCGGCGGTACCGGATTCACCTGGAATGCGGGGTTTTCCAATACCGCCTGGATCCCGCCCAATACCGGGGAATCCCTTGTCGACACCCAGCGGCTTGATTTTTCCCTGGGCTGGAGCGACACTCCGGTCCGCTTCCGGCTCAACGCGTTCGCGACCCGTGCCCAAAACCGTTTTCCCTTTGAACAGGGAGATACCATACTGGTGCGGACCGGAAACGAAATGCTCGACGGCAGCGTCGCGGCCCTGGCGGATACCGACATCACCCCCCTCGTCAATCTTTCTGCGTCTGCCTCGCTCTACCGTGCCGACAAGAATGTGGCCGGACCGGTAACAACCACAACACCCGGCAAACAGGACGATCTTCGCTCGCTCGAAACACTCTCGCTCACGGCAAAACGTTTTTTCTCACCGTCGGTTTGGGCCCGGTTCACCCTTGCGCACGGAATGACTCGCCTTGACTGGGAAGATCCCGCAACGGAATCCCGCCACAGTCTGCACAGTATTGAAAGTATCGGCTTCTGGAAATTCTTCCCGGCAGAAACCCTGGACACACGATTCCGTGCAACATGGAAACATGACTCCCTGGACTCGACCAATACCGGTGACGCACGACGGGACACGGTCACACTGGAATCCGGTGGCGACTGGCGGATGACCCGCGAATGGAACCTCTCGGCGGACTGCGCTGTCCTTATATCCCCTTCTCTTGAAACACCCGCACTCATGCCCGCGCTCACCCTGTCCCGCGCATTCGGCCCCAAAACCACTGGCGGTCTCCGCGTATTCAAAACCTTCAAAATGCCGGACATGAATGCGCTGTACTGGGCGGGAGACACAACTGCAACTGGAAATCCCGACCTGAAGAATGAAACCGCCCTGGGAGGAGAACTCTTTGCGGCTCACAATGCACCCGGCCGGTTCAGGAGCGAGCATTCCCTGTATGCCCGGTGGTACCGGGACGCAATAATCTGGCAAACCGCCGCCGGTGTCTGGAGTCCTGAAAATGTGGGAGAAGCGCTGTACCTCGGTTCGGACCACCGTGTTGTATTCACCCCCGGGGACGGCCTCAGCCTCACCCTGAACTATGCCTGGCTTTTTACCCGGGCCCTGACCGGGGACTTCACCTTTTCAGACGGCAAACGCATGCCCTACCAGAGCGAACACCGCTTTTCTATCCGGCTCGAACGGTCCGTCCGGCGATACTCCTGGCACATTGCGCCCCGCTATGAGAGTCCCCGCTTTACCACCATCATGAACGCGACCGAACTTCCCGGAGTATTTCTGCTCGACGCCGGAATGACCATACAAGCCGGCCCGCGGGTTTCATTCCATCTTGACGGCCGCAACCTGCTGAACGAACAGTGGATGAGCATGGACGGATATCCCATGCCGGCCCGCTCGGTCACCGCCGGGATACGGGTACGGGGCAAGTAACGCGCCAACAAAATTGGCAGCAGTACTTTTTCCCCCGCCCCGGCTGTGATACACTCCATTCATGGATCTTGAAATGCTCGCCTTCCGGGCCTCATGCCTGCAGACCGTTCGCTCATTTTTCATTGAACGGGGCTATCTTGAAACCGACACGCCGGCCCTCTCGCCGCACCTCATCCCGGAAACCTGCCTTGAGGTATTTCAGACGGAATACCGCAAACCCTGGCAAGATACCGCCGAGGGCGTCGTCCCCCTCTATCTCGTGCCGTCCCCCGAGCTCTATCTCAAGCAGATTATCGCCGACCACGGCGTTTCCCTGTTTCAAATATCCCGTTGCTACCGGAATGCGGAATCGGTGGGCCGTATTCATAGCCCCGAGTTCACCATGCTCGAATACTACACGGTTCATGCCGATTACACCGCCTCGCTCGATCTGACCGAAGAACTGTTTTCCTTCCTTCTGGACACTCTTTTTCCAAACGGACACGAACCGGCAGGACTCCGTCCTCCGTTTATCCGGATAACCATGGATGACGCGTTCCGCACCTTCGCGGGCTTTCCACTTTCCGAAAATCCCGAGCCTGCGGATCTCGCTCGTCATGCCGCGAGCCTCGGCCTCGGCAACGAAGAGATGCTTGCCGCCTGGAGCTGGGACGACCTGTACGAATTGCTACTGGTCCACACGATCGAACCCGCATTGCCCCGGGATCGTCCGGTGGCGCTCATTGACTACCCGGCCGCCGTTCCCTGTCTGGCCGCGGAAAACACTGAAACCGTTAAACATCCCGACGGACGGCGCCTCCGGTGGAATACCCGGGAACGATGGGAACTCTATGCAGGCGGCGTAGAACTCGCCAACTGCTACACCGAACTCCGGGACGCCGAACGCATCCGGCGATACATGGAAACCGAAAACCGTGAAAAACAGAAGCACGCGCGGGTCCCCCACCCGGCCATACCGGATTTCGATCAGATTTGCGCCCGCTTGCCGCCCTGCTCCGGATCGGCTCTTGGGCTGGACCGTCTCATCATGCTCCTGGCCGGACGATCATCCCTCGACAGTATCCTTCCCTTTCCGCTGACGGACCGGATCTAGCCAAACTGCCGATAATCCGATAAACTCACTCTTCAGTAAACAGACCTGCGGGTTGGAAGATAACAGGAGAAACAGAGTATGATTAGAGGCGGCGACATCGCGAAAGGAACAGTCCTCTTGGTAAAGGGCACCCCCTACCTCATCGTGGAACGGGAGTTCGTCAATCCGGGAAAGGGATCAGCCTTTGCCCGCGTAAAAATGAAGAATCTTCGTGACGGTTCAGTACTTACCCAGACCATCAAGACCCAGGACAACGTTGAAGACGCCACGGTCGACACCCGCAAGGCACAGTATCAGTACCATGACGGTGAAAACTATGTATTCATGGACACCGAATCCTTCGAACAGATCATGGTAACCGAAGATGTACTGTCGGATAAAAAGAATTACCTCCGCGAAGGCGACGAATACGACATAGTCATCTGGGAAGAAGAATCCATTGACGTGAAGATTCCCACAAAAATGATCTTCGTAGTCGCTGAAAGCGAAAACTACGTCCGCGGCGACACCGTTTCCGGCGCCACCAAGCCTGTAGTAACCGAAACCGGACTCGTTGTCCGCGTTCCCCTCTTCATCAAGCAGGGCGAACGGATCATGGTGAACACCGAAACCAACGAATACCAGGAACGTGTAAACAGCTGATTCCCCACGATACCGGAATTGTTGAATTTTCCCGCGTTTCCGCGGGATTTTTTCAACAATTTTGGTAGCACTCCCCCAAACTTGACACCATCTCCTCAAGGGCGTACCTTATAAGTACCGGTTGGAATACTTCCACCGCCGATTCGCACTCACACCTAAGCGAAAACAAGTATAATTTCACGGAGGTGTCATTATCGATACAACAGCATCTATAGCCATGATCGGAAACTATGTACCGCGGCGATGCGGCATAGCTACCTTCACTGCGGATCTGACCACAGCGCTCAATACCCACACCGGTGCCGAATGCTGGGCTCTTGCCATGAATGACCGCCCGGAGGGATATGACTATCCCCGGGAAGTGCGGTTTGAAATCAGTCAAAATGAGCCGGCGGACTACCGGCTTGCGGCGGACTATCTGAACATCAAGTCGCCCGACGCGGTCTCCCTGCAGCATGAATATGGCATATACGGCGGAGAGTCCGGAAGCTACATCATCAATCTTCTGAAAAATCTCCGGATGCCCGTCGTCTCAACCCTGCATACCGTCCTGCAGGAACCGACCCGCGACCAACGGAAAGTACTCCTTACCATTGCCGAGCTCTCATCCCGCCTGGTCGTCATGTCAAAGAAATCACGTGAACTGCTCATGAGCGTGTACGGAGTCCCGGAAGAAAAAATTCGATTCGTACATCACGGCATCCCGGACATGCCTTTTGTAAAAACATCGGTTTACAAGAAGCGCTTCGGGGTCCAGTCAAAAAAAGTGATTTTAACCTTCGGACTCCTTTCCCCGAACAAGGGAATCGAAGTGATGATAAAAGCCCTCCCGGCAATCGTGGAGAAGAATCCTGACGCGGTCTATATCGTTGTAGGTGCGACGCATCCCCACGTCAAGCTCCACAGCGGCGAGGAATACCGCCAGGGTCTCGAACGGCTTGCCCGAAAACTTGGCGTGGAAAAGAACATCATCTTTTACAATCGCTTTGTCGAGTTCTCGGAACTCTGCGATTTTCTCGGCGCGACCGATGTCTATGTAACGCCGTATCTCCACGCGGCACAGGCGGTGTCAGGTACACTCGCCTATGCGATGGGCGCGGGCAAACCGGTTGTATCCACTCCGTATTGGTACGCCGAAGAAATGCTCGCGGATGAACGGGGCGTTCTGGTCGGATTCAACGATTCCACGGCGCTTTCCGAATCGATAAACCGTCTGCTCGCGGACGACAAACTCCGCGGCAAAATAGTAAAAAAAGCCTGGGACTTCTCACGCGGCGCCCTGTGGAAAAATGTCGCTGCGGAGTATCTCTCGGATTTCGTCGAAAATCGAGAGATACTCCGCAGCGAGCGTCAGGAACAACCCCGGGTCTGGACGTTTCCGGAGCCTCTTGAGAAAACCCGGACAAGCTTGCCGGACATCAATCTCGGTCACCTGTTTACCATGACCGACGATACCGGCATCCTGCAGCACGCGACCTATTCCGTGCCCGAGTATGCACATGGTTACTGTATCGACGACAATGCCCGTGCGCTCATCGTTTCCGTCATGGCGGCACTTCAGTCCCCGGAACCGCGTCAGCTTGTCGAGTTGCAAAGAAGTATCTTTCATTCATCCAGCACGCCTGGAATGAGAAGGCCGGCGGGTTCCGGAACTTCATGGGTTTTGACCGGCACTGGCTTGAGGAGAAAGGCTCCGAAGACAGTCAGGGCCGAACCATCTGGGCCCTCGGTGTCTGTTCGGCCCTGTCCCGGGACAAGGGTTGCACCGCGCTCGCGACCCGGCTCTTTCATCAGGCCTTGCCGCTCCATGCGTCCCTGTCCTATCCCCGTTCCATCGCGTTTGCGCTCGTCGGCATTCACGCCTACCTCGCGCGCTTTTCCGGCGATACGGAAGTTCGCCGTGTTCGGGGCATGCTCGCCGACCGCCTGTATACCTTCTTCCCCGAAACGCTCGACACTGCCTGGCCCTGGTTCGAGGACACCCTTTCGTACGCGAATGCCAAGATTCCCCAGGCGTTCCTCCTCTCCGGGCAATGGGAAATCCGGCCGGAGCTGACCGAACTGGGGCTGAAAATCCTCGACTGGCTCATCGACCTGCAAATCACCAACAATCACTACTCCCCGATCGGAAACAACGGCTGGTTTGTCCGCGGCGAAACCAAACCCTGCTTCGATCAACAGCCGATCGAGGCACAGGCAATGCTCGAAGCCTGTCTGCTCGCGTTCCGCATGACGCTCAGGGACAAGTACCGCAATGCCGCACTGGCCGCGTTCAACTGGTTTTTGGGACAAAACGACCTGAATGAACCGCTCTATGACTATGCGACCGGAGGCTGCCGCGACGGTCTTACGCCGGACGGTCCGAATCTCAATCAGGGTGCCGAATCCACACTGGCCTGGCTCCTGTCGCTTTTGGCCATGCACGGATTCCATGCCGAGCAGGGAAATATGCATTACACTGAAACAATAGAGGAATAATGCTTTGAATAAACCGGTTGTAACCCGTCTACCGAATCTTTTAACTCCGTTTCTTTCCCGGGTGTTGCTCCGTCCGTTCATTCCCGGGGACGAGAACCGTCAGTGCCGCATCATATCCCGGGTCTCCATGATGGACGACACAGAGGTGCGCAAAACCCTTGACCGGGTAATTGCCGAATTCGGCTGGCGGCATCTTGATCTTCGGCAGTATCTCATAAAGAATTACAAGGCAGTTGAACCGGCGATCATCTCGGACACACCGCTGTCCGATGAACGGAAACTCCTTATCGGCGCCTACTTTACCCAGGAATACGCGCTCGAGTCCGCCGCGCTCTTCAATCCGTCAATTGTGCCCCATCCCGTACAGGAAAACCTCCCCGAAGGGGCAGTCCGGTTCATCCTCAGCCTCCGGGCGGTCGGCGAAGGCCACATTTCATCAATTGTATTCCGCGAGGGGATTGTTCATGCCGACGGCAGCGTGGCGGTTCATAAACCGACGACCTATGTTACCGAACCGGAACAAACGCCGTCTCAGGTGTACGACAAAGCGCTCTTTTCACGCAAGCTCGCGGAACTTCGAATCAACCAGGACATTCGCCAGCAGATCATGAATCGTCTCCCGGAAACCTTTACCCTTGCCGAGCTTACACGTGCCATCAAAGATGACCGGCAGGAGAATCCGCCAACCCGGGATCAGGAAGAATCGATCCACTCAATCCTGGCGCTCGCCTACTCGAACTTCACCGTTGTCTTTGACCCGACCCATCAAACGTCCGAGAAAGCGCTCTTCCCTTTTACACCCGATCAGCGGAAAGGCATGGAAGATGTACGCTTTGTCCAGTTCATCGACGATGACGGTTCCCATACTTACTTCGGAACCTACACGGCATACGACGGACACACCATTCTTCCCCAGCTCATTGAAACCGCCGACTTTACGACCTTTCGCTTCCTCACCCTGAACGGGCCTGCTGCCCAGAACAAGGGCATGGCCCTCTTCCCCAGGAAGATTGACGGTCAATACGTCATGATCTCCCGTCAGGACAACGAAAACATGTTCATCATGTATTCGGACAACATCCATTTCTGGTTTGAGCGGAAAATTCTGCTCCGGCCCACGTTCCCCTGGGAGTTCATCCAGATAGGCAATTGCGGATCTCCCATTGAAACGGAACGCGGCTGGCTTGTGCTCAGTCACGGAGTGGGCCCCATGCGCAAGTACTGCATCGGCGCCTTTCTCCTGGATCTCGACGATCCGACAAAGGTAATCGGCCGCCTGCGTGAACCGCTTATCGAACCCCGTGAAAATGAACGCTCCGGCTACGTACCGAATGTCGTGTACACCTGCGGCATGATGCAGGTTGGAGACCTGCTCCTTATTCCGTATGCCATGTCCGACTATTCATCGAGCTTCGCGACGGTTCCGCTCGCCGATGTTCTGGATGCCATGGAGTGCGATGAATGAAAATCGCCATGCTCTCTCCCGTTGCCTGGCGCACTCCTCCCCGCCACTACGGACCCTGGGAACTCGTTACCTCGCTGCTGACCGAAGAGCTCGTCAACCTTGGCATAGACATTACCCTTTTTGCAACAGGAGATTCCCTGACCGCGGGTACCCTGGACGCCGTATGTCCGCAAGGGTATGAGGAAAATCCCGAAGTAAACGCCAAAGTTTCGGAATGCCTTCACATCAGCAACTGTTTCGAAAAAGCGGACCGGTTTGACATCATTCACAACCAGTTCGACTTTTTACCCCTAACGTATTCTTCGTTTGTCTCGACACCGATCGTAACGACGATACACGGGTTTTCATCCCCGTCCATACTCCCGGTCTATGAAAAATACAATCGGCGCTCGCACTATGTTTCAATCAGCATGAGCGACCGCTCCCCGCGGCTCTCCTATGCGGCGAACATTTATCACGGCATCGACCTGTCCCGCTTCACCTTCGCGGAGAATCCGTCGCGCGACTACCTGCTTTTTTACGGACGCTTTCATCCGGACAAGGGGGCGAAAGAAGCGATCGCCATTGCGCAACGCGCAGAACTCCCCCTCAAAATGGCAGGAATAATCCAGGATCGCAGCTACTTTGAGTCCTTCATACAGCCGGCCATTGACCGCGGCGTTGCGGAATATCTCGGCAGCGTGGGAGCGGAAAGCCGCGACCAGCTTTTGGGAAACGCACTCGCCCTGCTCCATCCCATCAATTTTAATGAACCCTTCGGCCTCTCGGTGGTTGAGGCAATGGCGACCGGTACTCCCGTAATCGCGATTAACCGGGGAAGCATGCCGGAATTGATCGATCATGGAATAACCGGATATCTGGCCGGTTCTGCAGAAGAGGCCGCGGACTTTATCCCGGAAATAAAAAAAATCGACCGCACCGTTTGCCGAAAAACCGTTGAAGAACGGTTTTCCGCGAAACGTATGGCGGCCGATTATCTCGCACTCTACAAACAGATTCTCGCCTGAGCTGTTACCCCTTCACTGAACCTGCCATGAGTCCCCGTACAAAGAAGCGTTGCAGGCCGAAGAATACGGCAAGCGGCAGCAGCATGCTCAGGAAGGCTCCCGAAGTAAGCAGATGCCAGTCCTGTCCCTTTTCACCGATCATGGACGCAAGGGCACTCGTTACAACCCGGTGCCGGTCGCCCAGGAATATGAGGGCAACGAGGTAGTCGTTCCATACCCAGAGAAACTGGAAGATGGCGAAGCTCGCAAGCGCCGGTACCGACATGGGGAGGACGAGCCACACAAAGGTTTTGAACGGAGTCGCGCCGTCGATATAGGCGGATTCAAAAACATCGCGCGGCAGGGTGCTGATGTAATTGTACAAAAGGTAGATCGCGAGCGGCAAACCGAACCCGGTATGCGCGAGCCACATGCTTACGAACGATCCGGTGAGTCCCCAGCGGGTAAAATCCTGGAGTACCGGAATGAGCGCTATCTGCAGGGGAACGACCAGCAGCGCGACAACCATGACGAACAGGGGTTTGCGTCCCGGAAAGTTCATCCAGGCAAACGCGTAGGCCGCGAAGGCGGCGATGAGGATCGGAATAATGGTTGCCGGAACACTGACCGCGATGGAGTTCATTACCGCGCTCGAGAAGTTGTTTCCTTCCCGGGTAATGGTATTGCCCGTCGCGTCGGTAAAGGTGATGGTTCCGCCGGTCAATACGTCACGGTAGTTTCCCAGCGTGAGATTGGCGCCGAAACCGACCCATTTGCGTTCAAACACATCCACGCGGCGTGAACGTTTGTTGCCGTACCACTGCATCGTTTTTTCATCGGTAACCGCTATGCCTTCCCGCCATTCGGCGAAGCTCGCGGTATACCCTTCGATGGTAATGGGCTGGTCCGGATCAAGGTCGTCCGGCAGGGTTATTTCACGTGTCTTTACATTTTCCCGGTGTGGTAGTACGGACCACCATCCTGATGCGTAAATGTCCGCAGGGTCCCGGAACGAGGTAACAAAGACCCCGAAGGAAGGCACTACCCATGCCAAGATGAAAAGAACAAGCACAATTGTAACAACAAGACGCCCCGGAGAAAATTTCTTTTTCTTCTTCATTTGAGAGTCCTCCTGGAGCGGAATTCCCGCAGATTATAGACGAGCACCGGCGTAATGACCACGAGCAGGACAATGGCGATCGCCGAAGCCTGTCCGGAGTTTCCATAGGTGAACTGCCGGAGATAGAATTCATTCGCTATGACATTGGTACCGTAATTGCCTCCGGTCATGACCCGTACGATGTCAAAAAGCTTGAGCGAGAAAATGAGAATGGTCGTCGTTACGGTTATTATCGTCGGCATGATGGACGGTATGGTAATACGGAAGAATATGGTTATATCTTCCGCTCCGTCAACACGTGCTGCCTCCATAATCGCCTCGGGAATTGATTTGATGGCCGAGGAGATAATTACCATCGCATAGCCAGTCTGGAGCCAGACCATGATGGCGATAAGGAAAAAATTGTTCCAGAACGGCACAAGAAGCCATGCCTGTGCCTCCCCACCAAGGGCGACCACAATGGCATTCAACAAACCTATCTCGGTAATGTTTATACCCTCGCCCTTGTACGCGTACATGAATTTCCAGATTACACCCGCCCCGACAAAGGATATCGCCATGGGCATGAAGATGAGGGCTTTGATGAATTTCTCGAATTTGCTCTTGTCCACGAGGACGGAAATCATGATTCCGAGAATCACGCAGGTGGAAGTTCCAAATACCATCCATAACAGATTATTCTTGAATGCTTCAAGCATGATCGGATCAGAAAAGGCAAAGCGATAATTGTCTATAAAAATGAATTTTTTGCCGGTAGCGTCAAAGAAGCTGAGAAAGAGGGTTCGCAGTGTCGGCAACACGAGCGCCCAAAACAAAAGTGCTACCGCCGGACCGGCGAAAACAACTGCCACAGCAACCGATCGAATTTTTCTCGGCATGGTCTGGGCCACCGAGTTCATGACAAAAAACAGCAGGGCCACGGAACCAAGTCCCCAAACCACCGCAAAGAGCGTCATGAGAATCTTGCTGCCCTGCATTGTTTGAAGGATGATGAAACCGCCGGCGAGAATGGCGACCGTTATTGCGACCAGAGCCAGTAATCCCAGTACGCGCAATACAGGCTTGTCGGTTTGAACCATGCCTGCCTCCTGAATAGTAAAAGTATGGGGAAAGATACGGGAAGATGCGGTTTCTACCGCATCCTCCCGCACATCACATCAGTATTGTCCGCGTGTTAGCGGGGCCATGCGGCGTCAATTGCCTTGAGCGCCTCATCCAGAGACTTCGATCCTGAAACATAAGCGGTCATTTCTTTCCAGAATGCACCCGCTCCAACGGCGCCGGGCATCAGGTCTGAACCGTCAAACCGTACACTGGTGGCGTTCTGGATTGTTTCCGCGACCTTGCGGTCAACAGGATTACTGTACCACTCGAGTTTGGAGTCGAGGTGCGGGGAAATCGCACCGCCGGAACGCACCCATTTCTCGACCGAAGCGCCGGTTGCGAAATACTGCATGACCATGCGTACTTCGGGACGGTCGTTGAACATCGCGTAGATGTCGCCGGCTACGAGGACGGGTTTACCGTACTTGGGATCGATACCGGGAAGATAGAAGAAGTCGTAGTCAACATTGGCCTTGAGGTTCTCCGGGAAGAACGAGGTAACAAAGTTGCCCTGCTTGTGCAGCCATGCCTTCGGCGGCTTTTCAAACATAACCTTGGGAGAATCGCCGAAACTGGTTGTCGCGATACCCTTGCGTCCGCCGTATACCATACCGTCGGCAAACCAGATATCAGTCATGGCCTTGATTGCCTTGCGGACCTGGGGAGAATCAAACTTGAGTTCACCCTTTACCCAGCGGTCATAGTCTTCGAGACTGTTGGTGCGGAGCATCATTTCCTCGAGCCAGTCGGTTGCCGGCCAGCCGGTAGCTGCGCCGGATTCTATACCGATTGCCCAGGGAGTATCACCGTCAGAAATGATCATCTTCTGAAGTTCTTCAAGTTCTTTCCAGGTAGTGGGAACCTTGTAACCGGCCGCGTCGAATTCTTTCTTGTTGTACCAGACCAGGGATTTTCCGTTTACACGGCCCCAGATACCGGCCATGATCTTGCCGTTCGGTCCTTCCATGGTACCCATGTCGAGCCAGCTCTGGATATAGTTCTTTTTCACTTTTTCCATATCCAGCACCTTGTTCAGATCCACTACCTGACCCTTCTTCACGAAATTCTCGAGAAGACCGGGCTGCGGGAAGTCTGCAATATCGGGAGGATTTCCACCGTCAACACGAATGGCGATTGACGCCTCGAATTCCTTGGAACCTTCATACTGAATGGTAATACCGGTCAACTTTTCAAAATCCTTTACGGATTCCTTGAATTTGACCGCATCTGCGTCAACAAAGGGACCAGCCATGGTAACGACCTTTCCGCGGACCTGCGCGTAGGGATCATCGCCGGATGGGGCAGCAGCGCCCTTCGTGTCTTGTCCGCCTCCAGCGAACAACGGTACGGTTGAAATAACCATCAGTACCGCCAGCAGTAAAAACAACACTTTTTTCATGTTTCTCTCCTTCCTCTGAAATGTTCATCCCTCTTCCGAAGGATGGTATGCTCCATGAATACCCGTATGCTACGGACATTCCGATACCCTGTTTTCAGGTGGTTCCCCGTTCAACGAGCGTCACCTGCAAATTGATTTTCTGTACCACATGAGGTTCATCACGATGTGCTATACGCTCCGAAAGCAGACTGGCGGCAACCCGTCCGGATTCCGCAAGATGCTGGTTTATGGTCGAAATCTCCATCCAGCCGGAAGCGTCAATGTCGTCAAATCCGAGAACCGCCACGTCCCCGGGAACGCGCAAACCCCGGCTACGTATCGCCCGGACAGCGCCTATCGCCTGAAGATCGGACATGGCGAAAATTCCCCGAAGCGGTTTTCCCGAATCAATAAAATGACCAATACATTTTTCCGTGTCTTCAACTTCGGTATCTGTTTCAAGTATATACGCCTCGTTGACCGTCTGCCCGGATTTTTTCAGCTGATCGAGAAATCCGTTAAACCGTACATCCGAGGGATGAAGACTGTAGGCTATGTCCCGGTTCTTGTCTCCAATGAACGCACAGGGGAAGTATCCCTTTTTCAGGAACAAGTCCGCGGCGATTGTTCCCCCCTGATAGTCGTCCGAGACGACGCTGGAGAACGCCGTGTCTTCGCAGTCCACCATCATCGTTTCCATGCCGGAATCCAGAAGGTACCGCCGTTGTTCGGGCGTGAGCCGTACCGACATGAGAATTATTCCGTCCAGGCGGCGGATAAAGGGAACGGACGAAACATATTCGTCAAGCTGTTCACCCGATTCAATGGTATACACAACCATTTCATGACGATGCTGTTTGAATACCGGAACCATCCCCCGCAGTCGCTGCACAAACGAAGGGGCCGGGAAAAACGGTGTGAGTATTCCTACCCGTCCGACTTCCCGTTGGGCGCGGCGGCCGGCATTTCCCTGCGGGATGTAGTCAAGGCGTTCCATAACCGCAGCTATGGTTTCGGCCGTTCCCGTGTTAACGCTTGAAGGATTATTGAGGAACCGGGAAACCGTGGTAATACTTACCCCGGATTCATGCGCTACATCATATATTGTGGCCCGCCGTTCCCGTTTCTCCATGCACACTCCAATCTCAGGTATGTGAAAGTACTTTCACTATCAATTAAGTGTAAGTCAGGTTATTTTATCCGTCAACACCTTTTTTTAGTGGTCGATTTGTTGATTTATTCACCAATTTGGTGAAAGTATTGACGAAAATGAGCTAGCACTCTATGATTTGATTGAAAGTACTTTCATTCGCGGACAAGCCGGGAGGATGGCATGATCTTTACTATAGAACGATCGGATTTCGCACCGCATACCTTGCCGCTGGAAGAAACCCTCTTCCATTGTGCAAACGGGTATCTCGGTGTACGGTCCAATTTTGAGGAAGGTCAACCGGAGGGTATTCGGGGCATCAGGGGGACATATATTAATGCCTTCCATGACACCCATCCCATTCATCATCCCGAAAAATTATACGGTTTTCCCGAAGTTGGCGAGAAGATTCTCAACGTAACGGATGTACAAACCATCTCGGTTGTTGTGGACGGTGAACCGGTCAATCTGAACACCCTCAATACCGGTTCCTATAACCGTGTTCTCGACATGAAGCGCGGCTATTCGGGGCGGACGGCGTTGTGGACCGGTGAAACCGGCAAACGGATCCGTATCGCGGCCCGCCGGCTTGCATCATTTACGACCCCGGAACTGTTTGCGCTGGAATACTCGGTCGAAGCACTGGATCCGCTTACCGTCCGCCTCGGGGCTGAAGTTCGGGGAGCTGTAAGCAATTTCTTCGATCCCACCGATCCCCGGGTATCCGGTTCGGCATTCAGTCCGCTGGTTGTTGAGTCGGTGGACGTAACCGGATCAAGAATACTTGTTTCGTCCCGGACCGGTGAATCCGCGCTCCGTCTAGCCGTGGGTGTGGACCATCAGTGTACTCATTCCGGAAAAGCGGATATTGCGCTTACCGGGGAAAATACACGGGACAGTGCGGTATTATCCTGCGAAGTCCGCCTGCAGCCCGGCGAGAAAATAACCATCGTAAAAAAGGCGGTCTTTTGCGATTCGCTCCGGTATGAAAATCCCGAAATCGCCGTACATTCCCTGCTTGACGCCCGCTTAACAGAAAATTTTGAGAGCATTCTCGCTACCCAGGAAACCTATCTCGCAAGTTTCTGGGATACGGCCGCGATCACCATCGAGGGAGATGACGATTCTCTCAGAGGACTGCTCTTCAATCTGTACCATCTGCTCCAGAGCGCTCCCCGGGATCAATACTCGCACATTCCCGCGAAAGGCCTCAGCGGAGAAGGATACGAAGGGCATTATTTCTGGGATACCGAAATATACATGCTGCCGTTTTTTCTGTACACCAATCCTGAACTCGCCAAAAATCTTCTCGAGTACCGCTATACCACTCTTCCCGAAGCACGAGATCATGCACGGGAACTGGGACACAGCCGGGGCGCGGCTTATCCATGGCGCACCATTACCGGACGGGAGTGTTCCCCCTACTATCCGTCCGGAAGCGCGCAGTATCACATCAATGCCGACATAGCCTGGGCGCTCTGGCGGTACCATGAGGCTACCGGAGACGAGGAATTCCTCTTTACCCGATCAGCGGAAATTCTTTTTGAAACCGCCAGGATCTGGATGGAAACAGGAACTTTCTCCGGGGACAATTTTCGCATCAACACGGTCACCGGCCCGGATGAATACACCTGTCTCGTAAACAACAATTACTATACCAATGCCATGGCGCAGCAGAATCTGCGGTTCGCGTACCAGGTACATACCCTGATGCAAAACAGGAAACCGGATGCGCTCAATGAGCTTTCCAAGAAAATTGCTCTGTCTCCCGACGAGCCGGAAACCTGGAACCTTGCTGCCGAAAAAATGCTCCTGCCGTATGATCCCGAACACGATATCAACCCGCAGGATGATTCATTCCTCCTCAAACCGGTATGGGATTTCGCGAATACCCCCGACTCAAACTATCCCCTGCTCCTGCACTATCACCCCATGACCCTTTCGCGGTTCCAGGTATGCAAACAAGCCGACACGATTCTGGCATACATTCTGCTGGACTCGGCCGAAAAGGAATCCACCATCAGGAACAGCTATTCCTTGTATGAGAAAATAACCACGCATGATTCATCCCTGTCGTACGCTGCTTTCTCGCTCATGGCGGCCCGTCTCGGAGAGGCGGAAAAAGCATACCGTTATTTCAACCGGACCGTATCGCTTGATCTCGATGACATTCAGAAAAACACCCGGGACGGCATTCATGCGGCAAACATGGGCGGTACCTGGTTGGCAACCGTACAGGGCTTCGGCGGATTCAGACCGATAAACGGGGTACCCGCGTTTACCCCCTGCCTTCCGGCGGCCTGGCAATCGCTCGCCTACCGCGTTCAGTTCCGGAATACGGTCATTGCGGTTCTCGTACGTCACGATGAAATCTTATTCGAAATTGTTTCCGGACCCGCCCTGGATATTATGGTTAACGGAAACGGCTACCATCTGAAAAAACACTTGCATATTCACCAGGGCAAGGAGGACCGACATGAACCTTCAAGCAGTACTGTTTGACCTTGACGGCGTCATTGTGGATACCGCCCGGTTTCACTACCAGGCCTGGAAGCGCCTGGCTGATGCCCTGGAAATACCGTTCACCGAAAAACAAAATGAACGGCTCAAGGGCGTTTCACGGATGGAAAGCCTTTCAATTCTTCTTTCCCTTTCACCGAAACCGCTCCACTATTCACCCGATGAAATTGAGGATCTCGCCGCAAAAAAAAACAGTTGGTATGGGGATTATATCAACACACTCACGGAAGCGGACATCCTGCCCGGATTCCGTGAGTTCATGGCCTGGTGTGTAAAAAACAGCCTTAAAACCGCAATAGTAAGCGCGAGCAAAAACACCGGCACCATTGTAGACCGTCTCGGAATACGTTCGCTCTTTTCCACCATTGTTGACGGTACACGAGTACGGAATGCAAAACCCGATCCCGAAGTTTTTCTCCTTGCCGCGGAAGATTTGTCGGTACATCCCGGGCACTGTCTGGTGGTAGAAGACGCCGGAGCGGGAATACGTGGAGCCCTTGCGGCCGGTATGCTGACCCTTGGTGTTGGGGATCCCGCGGTCCTTGAAGGTGCGGCCATCGTGGTACCGTCTCTTGACCGGCTTGATACCCGTCTGCTTGAAGCGCTCTGATCAATCTTTCAGGGATAAACCCAGGGCGCGGAAACCGCGGCTTTTCTTGTCGGCGAATTTTATAAACATCCTGCCCGCTGCGCTTTCAAACCGGTGCATACAGGTGCTCGTACCGGAAATAATGAGTGTGCCCCCGGGAGCCAAAAGCGGTACCAGGGCATCTAGAAGCAGCCCGTGAGCTCCATCAACCGCCTCTTTCTCGTAGAGTATGATAATCGTGTCAAAATGCCCGTCCAGCGTATGGAACGTGGGACAATGGTGAATCAGGAGCTTTCGTCCGGTTTGTTCAAGAACGTTTTGTTCTGTTATCATGAGAGACAACAGATCCCGTCCTGCGGCGTACATTTCGGTGATCCCTTCTCCGTATTCTGCGAGTATACGTACCGGAATGAGACCCTGCACGGGATTGGCAACAAGAACAGAACCGGAGACCGGCTTTTTTCCAAGAATGTCCAGGACGAGCCCGCTTGAAAATCCCGGAGAATCGAATTCGGGAAGGCCGTACACAGTCCTGATACGCAAGTTCCGTCCGGCTACAGTCATCTCCATCCCGGAACGCATGTACGGGCCAAGCGCCGCGTTTTCGCCGGAATGATCCATATTTCGGTAATGAACTATCGTATACTCGTTCGTTGTATGCATGAACACAATTTCGCCGTGCGCGTCACGGATGGTGGTTTCCATAAAATCCGACAGAGTTTTCACAATGACCACTGCCGCGGTGCCCTTCGGACCGGCAAGCCGGGAGAAATCCGCCAGCATGGTCGCTATGACCGGCAACCCTGCCTTCGCCGGAATGTTGGACATAACGAGGTCGAATGAGCGGTCAAAAACAGCAGAACATCCCAATGACGACGCGGTGGTTATTTGAAACCCGTTCTCCCGGCAATTCTTTTCGGTAAACGCAAGGGCGAGCGCGTCCCGGTCCACGGCGAGAATATCCGCGTCCGGATACTGTGAGTACATGGCGAGCGAAAGTACACCGGTACCGCACCCCACGTCGAGAATGCGGGGTACAGACGGAAGAGAACATTCTTTGATCATGGAATTGACGAGAAGAGCCGAACCGGCGTCTACGGAGTTACAGCAAAAAAGTTCCTGCGAAGTAGCAAGAGCAAACCGCTTGCCGAAAAACTGCGCGGTAATGGTTTTGAATACATAGTTTGCAGGTACAGTCATGTACGGCAGGCAGCTACATGAAAAGAATGAGACTTACGGCCATTACAATCATGCCCGCAATCAAACCGCCGATCGCAAGATGATGTTCACCGTATTCTTCCGCGGTCGGTAACAATTCGTCGAGCGAGATGTACACCATGATTCCCGCGACGGAGGAAAAAATGAATCCGAATGTGGTCTCGGTAAAAAAACTTCGCAAGACAAAATACCCGATAAGCGCCCCGACCGGCTCGGCGAGCCCTGAAAGGAACGAATAGACAAAGGCTTTTTTCCGGCTTTTTGTCGCATAGAAAATGGGCGCTGACACGGCAAGCCCTTCGGGTATATTGTGGATCGCAATGGCGACGGCGATACTGATACCGAGTGCCGGATCATTGATCCCGGTCATGAAGGTCGCGAGTCCTTCCGGAAAATTGTGAATCGCTATCGCAAGGGCAGAAAAAGCACCCATCCGCATCAGTTTTGACTTTTCCTTTTCGGAAGCATGCTGAATCTTGTTTTCCACATTCAGTTCGTGCGGGTTCTCATACGACGGAATCAGTTTGTCGATTACCGCGATAAAAAACATGCCGGTAAAAAACGCGACAACAGTCATGATATGACCGTTTTTGGTTCCGAGAACCGCGGCGAGGGATCTGTTTGCCTTGGCGAATATTTCCACCATGGATACATAAATCATGACCCCGGCGGAAAATCCCAACGCGATGGTCAGTACCTTCGGATTGAATTTTTTTGAGAGAAGACCGATCAAGCTTCCCACACCAGTAGCAAGACCGGCGAACAGGGTGAGTAAAAACGCATATATGATGGTTGAATCCACAGTCATTTCTCCTCCGGTAGCAAGTTCTGGAAAGCAATTCGCTTGAGTGTACCGTGAAAATCGGCAAATAGCAATATTCTAATCCGCTATTGTCCGGGGTTACGAACTTCCAGCCTGATCCGCTTGTTGATCCTTCCCTTGTTCTCGAATCCGGTTATGGTGATTTCTCCCACTTCAGCGGTTCCGGCGACATGGGTTCCGCCATCCGGCTGCATGTCAAGATTTTCTATTTCAACAAGACGAATTTCCGTCAAACCCGGAGGCAAAAGATTTGTCTTTGTACGCAGCAGTTCGTCAATGTTCTCGGCACCTCGTATCTGTTTTATATGTACCGCATGGTTTGTAGCGATTTCTTCGTTAACCCTGTGCTCAATTTCCCGTACCAGTTCGTCGTTCAAACCCTCAAATTCAAAGTCCATCCGGGCTTTGAGCGGTTCCATGTTCCCCCCGGTAACTTTTTTTTGATACTCGTTCCAGACAACACCACAGAGAATATGCATGGCGGTATGAGTCCGCATGAGGTTGTAGCGGCGCTCCCAGTCAAGTCTGATAACGGCAACATCCTGCAAGTTGAAATCAATAGCATCAAGAACATACCAGATGCCCCGGTCATCTTTCTTGCAGTCCTTCAGATCGTAGTTTCTCCCCCCGATCTCGATGGCAGCGTAATCTTTTGCCTGTCCGCCGCCACCCGGATAAATAATGCTTTTTTCAAATTGCACCGCGGACAGCGCCGGATCAATCGAGGTAATTATCGTTTCCAATTCTTTAACATACGCGTCCTCAAGATACACAAGTTCCATTATCATTCCTCCATTTCTTTGCGGTATATCCCGCTGTTCCGGTACACATCCCAGAGAAAAATACTGCCCGCGCAGGAAACATTGAGCGAATTTACTGCACCGGAGATCGGAATACTGACGATGTAATCACACAAGTCCTTTATTGCTACGCTCATGCCCTTGGCTTCGTTACCCAGAACGAGCGCGATTGGCCGTGAGAGCGGATTATCCGGCAATGAAACGGTACCGGTTGAGTCAGTCCCGACCAGGACAATACCGTTCCGCTTTTTTTGATCGGCTATCCAGAGGGAAAAATCGTTCATTGAAGGTACAGGTACAATTTGTGTATGAAACACACTTCCCAGGCTTGAACGGATTACCTTGGGATCATGCCAGTCTATACCGTGTCCGATGACAAATACCGCGTCCACATTGAATGAGTTTGCGGATCGCAGGATTGAACCGAAATTGCCGTGATCGCTTGGCCGGTCAAAAACAAGCACAAACGGCTTTTCCCGCAAACGTACGTCCGCAAGGGCAAGCGGTCTGATCCCGGCAGTTACGACCAATTCTGCCGGATCGCTCCGGTCGCAGATCTTGCGGTACAGCGGTTCTGCCATCTCGATCACGGTAGCGGAACTGTTGGCGGAAACCAGATCTTTAGCCCACCCCGAAAGTCCCGCATAATTAGCCGTAATAATCCGTGTCAACGGGACGGATGCGGCAACCGCCTGCTTTATGGACTCGATACCTTCGATAAATATCTCTCCATGTTTTGCCCGCTTTGTCCGGTTTGTCTTCAGGGATTCTATAATCTGATATTCCGCGTTTTCAGCGGTAATTGTAAGCTTGTTCATATACCCGTCCCGTTTTGCGCTGTTGATAACTCACACCAACTCGATATAGTGCGGAATGATGTCGACATACGTACCATCCTTTTGGCGAAAACCGCCCGTGATACAACCCAACCGGATAAACCCGAGTTTTTCATAGAGACTGAGCGCCGGAATATTTCCGGCGACCACGGCATTAAACTGAAGCAGTCGGAAACCGAACTCGCGTGCCGCGTTCATTGAATGCAGTACCAGTTGCTCGCCTATCCCCTGACCGCGCGTTTCGGAACGCACTGCGTAGGACGCATTCGCGATATGTCCGCAGCGGCCGATATTGTTCGGATGCAGTATGTATAACCCGGCTATTCCCGATTCAGTACGCGCAACCGCGGTTCGCGTTTGCGATGAAAAAAACTCGATACCGCATTTTTCGTCAAGACAGGTTTCCTGAGGGAATGCCTCACCCTTCTCCACCACCGTATTCCATATACTGATCATTTGGGGTATATCGCCTGGTTCGTATGGATCAATTATGCAACGCACAAGAACTCCCGGGAATGTATTTGCAGATTCACTATACCGCAATTTTACTGTTCTGGAAAATACCTTCCACCGTCAAACCTTACGGATATTCTTTGATAATCTTTTCACAAATCAGGAAAGCCGCAGGGCAAAAACGTGAATCAAGAACCAGACCGACAAGTTTCTTTTGCATGTTTACAGATTGGGTATGTGGAAAATTGACACAGGACAGTGTCCTGCAGTCATATATCTCACAGGTATTGTCATCAGCCTGAAAAGGACAGGGTAATTCTTTAAGCATGTATCCAACTCCGTCAGGATCCTGAACCAGATACCGTGCGATAAACTCTTTTTCATTTGACCCGATATATGAGCAAATGTGTTTGATGTCGGTATTTCTAAAAACCGGTCCCATATTTCTACAGCACAGACCGCACTCGGTGCAGTCAATTTCATCGAATACTTCATCATGAAACCGGTGCACAATTGAATCAAAGTTCGGTTTCTTCAATCGTGAAAGATGCCGCATCTTTTTCAAGATATCCCGGTGTTTTGCCCTGCTTCTCTCGAGAATGCGTTCATACTTGTTCACGGGCGTCTCCTTTTGTTGATTGCCGGTAATGCTGTGAAACCGAAAGCGGGGCCAGCTCGACCACATTTATAATGAGCCCAGAAATTCGGACACAAAAGAAGGTATAAATAAGGTGTTGATTCCGCTATACTTTAGGCGGTAACACTATGAAAAAGAGACAGAGTTTTGACAAGGCATTTAAGGCGAAGGTCGCATTGGAAGCGCTCCGGGAGGAAGGCGCATCATTGATGCGCACACCCTTCAGGAAATTGCCAAGAAATACGGCGTTCATCCAAACCAGATTAGCCTCTGGAAAAAGCAGGTGATAGAGAACCTGCCCGAGATCTTTGAAAGGCCAAACAAGAAAACCGAAGACGAACGGCAGGCCGAGAATCAGTATGACGAGGCACTGAAAACCCTCGGTGCCATGAAGATCGAGAACGAGTTCCTAAAAAAAGAAGTACGTAGCAGCTCTGCTGCTCCCAACTGTACGGGACCGATCCCTTCTGATTGAAAGGGTTCATACCAAGCTGCATATCGCCAGGCAATGTGATTTGCTCGGAATAAGCAGAAGCGTTGCCTATTACAAACGGGAACGCACGGTGCAGGAGCGCGATCTGGTCATTCTTGAGCACATACGATCCGTTCTTGCGCGGCTTCCATTTTATGGCTACCGGAAAGTTGCACGAGAAATATGTGCAAAACATATGCAGACAAGCGAAAAGCAGGTTCGGCGCATAATGAAACGGGCCGGTTTGCAGGCGATATTTCCCGGGCGGAACCTTTCGAAGGCACGCCAGGAACACAAGAAGTATCCGTACCTTCTTGCCGGCAAGATAATCCGCTATCCGAATCAGGTATGGGCAACGGATTTGACGTATATCAAGTTGCCGTCGGGACATGTGTACCTTATGGCGATCATTGATCTGTATTCGCGGAAAGTCCTTAACTGGATAATCACGAATACACTTGATGCACCGATTTTTGCCAATTGCCTACGGGAAACAATTGAGCGGTATGGAAGTCCTGCGATTTTCAATACCGATCAAGGCTGCCAGTTTACCTCTGAATGCTGGACAAATGTTTTGCACGAATATGGCGTAGCAATCAGTATGGACGGTAAAAATCGGGCGTTGGATAATATCTATGTCGAGCGGCTCTGGAGGTCACTCAAGTACGAAGATATTTATATAAAGCAATATGAATCGGTTCGTGATTTGCGACAAGGCATTGATCGTTACTTCCGGTTCTATAATACGGAGAGGTTTCATCAGGGAATCGGGTACCTGACCCCGGATGAAATGTATCAGTCATTCCAGATCGTTGATCTGGCAGAACAGGCGGCATGATACACCTTAAACTGCTGAAAAATGTGTGTTGACAAAAGGGCGCAGTTTAAAGATAGATGACACAGGGTCTTTGAAAAATAACTCACGAAGCTTCAAGCTCAAGAGTTTCCAGGGAAGGATTAAGCAGCACAGTTTGAGGACTGATTATCTCTGCCATTTTGCTAGACCAGCGGATTCGTTTCGCTTCATAGGCAATTCGCTTCACTTCATTCCGGGCAGCAATTATTGATTCTGCTTCTCCCGAATGTTTTTGGTTCGGCGTAACATAAGCTATCGACGAATGTAAATGCCGGTCGTTATACCAGTCGAGAAAATCAGCAACCCAGTATTGAGCGTCAATGATTGTTTCAAAATACTTTGGATAAGATTTCATATATTTGAGCGTCTTGAAGAACGATTCAATGTATGCGTTATCGTTGGAAACTCGAGGTCTTGAAAATGAAGGAATGATTCCTAGCTTATAGAGCGTCATAAGCATCGTTCCCGCTTTCATCGGATTACCGTTGTCTGAGTGAAGGAATACTTTTTTCAAGTCGTGTGCTTTCATTACACGCTTGAACAGATGTTCTGAATGTTCATAGTTTTCGCTGTTCTCGATAGACCAACCAACAATTTTCCGGCTCCATACATCAATAATGGTATACAGATAAAAGTACATGCCGGCAACGGAGGTTTTTAGATAGGTGATATCCCATACCCAAACCTGATTTGGCCCTGTGGCAACCCGTTCAGGTGGTCGATGCTTTTTCGTTCCTTTTCTCGTATTTCCCCTGAAATGCACCATGTTTTCAGAGCGAAGAACACGATAAAAGGTTGAAACACTTCCCAAATAAACCTTTGCATCCAAAAGAATTACCTGAATTTCATAGGGCGTGAGGTCTTGATATTCTCTGCTGCAGCAGGCATCGATAATCGCTTGTCGCTCTTCCGAAGTAAGTTTTTTAGGGATGCTTTTATCAGATCCCTTACGCTGATCAATTATTCTACCGGACTTCCACCGTTTGAAAGTCCTTACCGATATTTCCAGACAGTCACATGCCTTACTGATTCTTGCACCTTTAGTCTTTGCTTCTTCAATAAGGCATATGGCTTTTTTGCGTTCTTCTTGCGTAATTAATCGCCCTCGTTGTCCCCCCAAATCGCATCCGCTTTTTTTTTTAGTGCGTAGAGGGCGGACATTTCAGCAAGGGCTTTTTCAAGCTGGTCTTTCTCTTTTTGGGCCTTTTTCAATTCGCTTTTTAAGTTCTTGTTTTCTTGTTGTACTCTTTTGATGTCGGTATTGTCTGCCATTTTTTTCGCGAGCTCCTGTTCCCAAAGTGTAAGGTGCTCAGAATGTAGCCCATTTTTCCTTAGCCATTCCCCTTTGTTTTCCTTCGGTATGGCTTTGCTTTCAATGAGCAACGAAAACTTTTCGAGCTCTGATTTGAATTTCGGAATCTGCTCTTCTGGAGCACCTGGTTCAAGACTATCATCTTTTACCTGTTGCATCCACTTGTAGATAGTCTGAACGGATATTCCAGACTCCTTGCTCACTTCATGTACCGCCCTGTTATTCGGTGGCAACACCTTCTGAAGTATCAGCATTTTGTGCTTGATTGAGTAGCCCATTATTGACATCTCCTATAAAAAGTCAACCGGGAGGTTGACCAATTCCATACTTCAATCCGACAACGTCGGTTTTATGCACTCTGACTTGCAGTAGTTCGCATCGAATCAGCCTTTCGAATTAATTG
>MWCL01000021.1 GCA_002070025.1 Spirochaetes bacterium ADurb.Bin215 | reverse complement strand
TGCGTCCTGCCAGTACCTGCTGCAGGATACCGCTACCTACACGCGATCCCCGGTGCTCGAAGCGAAAACATTCCGGCAGCCCGAACAGGAAACCTACACGCATCATCCCGGGCGTTTTTTTTACTGCAAGGACGAAGAAACCGGCGCGCTTTTTTCCGCGCCCCATGAACCCGTACGAGCAGAACCGGACCACTTCCTTTTCTCTCCCGGACTTTCAGACATTCGCTGGGAAACCGAAAAATCCGGTATCCGTATCGAACTTTCAGTGTTTCTGCCGGTACATGACAGCGCCGAACTCTGGGAAGTACGCGTTTTCAACCGCTCGAACCGGAAACGGTCAGTGTCTCTCTACCCCTATATACCGTTCGGGTATATGAGCTGGATGAATCAGGGCGCGTCGTATTCGGAAGAAGCGGGCGGCATTATCGCATCTTCGGTAAGCCCATACCAGCTCCTGGAAGACTGGCCACGGATTCGCGCGCTCAAGGATTGCGTAGCCTTCCTACACGACCGCACACCCGATTCCTTTGAAACCCGACGCGCTTTTTTTGAAGGTGAAGGCGGTCTTTCTTGTCCCGATTCCATCCGGGAAGAACTGCTCGCAAAGGGAACCGCACGGTATGAACAGCCGGCGGCCATTCTTCAGTACCGCATGAATCTTGATCCTGACGAGAGTGACGTTTTCCGGTTCCTTCTTGCGCCGGTCCGTGATTCCGGTGAAGCGCTCGAACTCCGTGAACGGTATCTTTCGCCTGATCGTTTCAGGTCTGCACGGGAAGAAGCCGAAGCGTTCGCAACGCATTGCGTGCCCGCCTTACACTGCGAAACCCCGGATACCCACTTCAACGCATTCGTCAACACCTGGCTGCCCCGCCAAATCCGCTACCACGGCCTCACGAACCGCCTGACCAGCGATCCCCAAACCAGAAACTTTCTGCAAGACGCCATGGGGATGACCTGGCTCGACCCTGCAGCCGCGAAGGAATCATTCCGCTACGCGCTGTCCCGTCAGAACCCCGAAGGCTCCATGCCGGACGGCATCCTCCTCGGTGATGCGACCGAACATGCGTACATTAACCGGGTTCCTCACGCTGACCACAGTCTCTGGCTTCCCGTATGCCTTTCCGCCTGGCTCGACGAAACCGGCGACTACACCTTTCTCGATGAAATGATCCCCGGCCGGGACGACAAACGGACACAGACCGTTCATACCCGGATTACCCGGGCACTCACCAGCCTCTATTCGCGCCGGGACCACCGGGATCTTCTGTTCATCGAGCAGGGCGACTGGTGCGATCCCATGAACATGGTGGGGCCCCGGGGCATCGGCGTATCCGGCTGGCTCACCGAAGCCGCGGCATGGGCGTTTTCGCTCTGGGCCGACATAACCCGCTCGGCCGGAAAGGCCCGAATTGCCAACCGGTTTCAAAAAATGAGCAATCGTCTCGCGCAAGCGGTAAACACCGTTCTCTGGGACGGCGACTGGTATGCTCGCGGCATAACCGACGAGGGAACGGTATTCGGTACATCCGGAGACCGTGAAGGACGTATGTTCCTCAATACCCAAAGCTGGGCGCTCCTCGCGGGGATTGCCGATGCAAAACAAACAAAGGCGATACTCAACGCCGTAGCGGCAAATCTTGATACCCCCTGGGGCACCCAGCTGTTCGCGCCCGCCTATACTTCATTCCGGGAAGATGTCGGCCGGGTAAGCCAGAAATACCCCGGTGCCGCGGAGAATGGCTCAGTCTATAATCACGCATCGATCTTCTGGGTGTACGCCCTCTTCCGCGAAGGACACACCGACCGGGCATGGAAGACCCTGCGTGCCATGATCCCCGGTCCGTCACACGAGGATCTTGAAAAACGGGGACAGCTTCCCGTATACATTCCCAATTATTACCGGGGCGCATGGCGCCAGTTTCCGGAGGTTTCCGGCAAGTCGAGCCGACTTTTCAATACGGGAACGTGTGCCTGGTTATACCGCTCGCTCGTGGAAGGCCTCTTCGGTCTTTCCGGTTGCCGGGAAGGTCTCCGTATTCACTGTAATCTCCCGTCCGACTGGACCAGAACAAGCCTTACCCGCCGCTTTCGCGGTTCCACATTCAACATGGAGATTACCCGCGATCCCGCCGTGTCCCGCATGATGATCACGTTCAATGGGGAACGTCTCGAAGGGGATGTCATTACCGGCGTATCGTCCGGCGCGGTTCACGCGGTTTCCATCGTCCTTCCCGCAAATTCGACCATGACACCCCGTCTCAGTGTTATCATGGGTGTCGCAGGATCCGGCAAGACGACGCTGGGCCGTCTCCTTGCCGAACAAACCGGCACCCGCTTCATCGAGGCGGATGATCTCCATCCACCGGAAAATGTCGCCGCAATGAGGCGCGGAATTCCGTTAAATGATGAAATGCGCGAGCCCTGGATGGACCGGATACTTGAAGAACTCACGGTCGCAACGCTCGGCGGAATGAATACCGTGCTGGCATGTTCCTGTCTCCGTAAAAAACATCGGGACAGAATCCGCGCCTGCGGGTGTGCTGTCCGGTTTTATTTCCTTCATGCTGACCGCCAGAGGCTCTCGGCTCGCCTTTCTTCCAGGAGCGGACACTTTTTCCCCGCCGGGTTGCTGGACAGTCAGCTGACCGCACTCGAAGATCCGCGCGAAGATCCTGACGGCGATGTGATGGTGCTTGATGCGAACCTGCCTGCCGCGGAACTGACCGCATTGATCAGCTCCGGCCTTTGATATTGTATGCTTGTCCCCAAAACAGCCATGGCACCCGGCTTCGGTCCCGGCGTGCGCAGGTATTTCAGGAAATAAAAAAAACCCGAAAGAGGGTATCTTTCGGGTTTGTTAGCGGCAATAGGGCTTGAACCTATGACCTGACGGATATGAGCCGTATGCTCTACCAACTGAGCTATGCCGCCGTAACGAAAGGCAGAATAGCAAACCGGTAAAAAAAAGTCAAGATTGCACCGGTTCAATCATATAAGCATGTTTTCCCGCGCTGCACGGAACAGACGGTTGTTCCACACCGGATTCCGCAAGAATTGTTCGCGCAGGGTAGTATCGGTAATTTCCTTGGCGCGGGTTTGCAAATACTTGAAACCGCGGCTCAGGTAGGCGGTCCCGTCGGACGGGGATACGGACGGTACATGCTGTGCGAGTTCATAACAGAGATAGTAATACACAGCAGCTTGAGCATCATCACGGGTTTGTGCCGCTTTGGCCATGGAATCAAGTCCGGACAGACAATCAAGCACATCGTCACCCGTACCGAACCGGGCCCGATAATAGAGATCAAAAACCTTGAACACGGTGGAAGCGGTATACTCGTCGTTCACTCCTGGAATGGAGCGGTCTTCAATCCGGCAGTACCCGCTTGATGCGGCTCCCCGGACACGTACAACATCAGCGGGATTACGGGACGCCTCATTGTCCAGACGGTGACCGGACAGTATCGCAGACTCAAGCAGGAAAGCCGCTGCTTCAGGTACCGTTTCGGCATATTCCCTGAAGATCGGTTCAGCGGCATGATACCGACCCTGATGAACCAGTACCCGCCCGTACCAGGTGCGGGCAATGGCGGCTTGCTCTGAAAAGTTATAGAGCGTGGCTAGAGATACCGCTGCCTGGAACATCAGTTCTGCCGTGTGATAATCGCCGGTCTCAAAAAAGATGCGTCCTTTGATGAATAACAGAAACGCTTCACGATCACGGGCAAAGCACTTCTTCGCGGTCTTTTCGGCGCTTTCCGCCGCACAAAGCGCCGAATCAAAGTTTCCCACGCCAAAATGAACACAGGCAAGATCAATCCCGGAGTCAAGAATGGCGAAACTGTCCCGTGTCCGCATGGCGCTTTCGAAGGCATATTCAAGATAGACGACCGCGTCGTCCTTTTTATTCTTGTTGTATGCCAGTCTGGATAAAAGTGTAAAGGAGCGATATTCACCATACGCTATTTTTTCACGCTGAAATGTATGCAGAACTTCGCGGGCACAGGATTCCGCCCGGGGAAAATCGGCCGAAATTGCTGCCTTTTCTCCATCGGCGAGCCGTAGTACGGCGTCCCGCACCCGGTCAGAGGAGAAACGCGAAAGACAGTCGTTCCCGTTGTCATAATTGTCGCAACAAGTAAAAAAACATCCGACCAAAAATGAATCGGTAACGTGGTAGTCGAGTGTAGTGAAGATTTCAAGAAGATCGATGGAAGGCATAAGTTGTCCGGCTTCATATTTTAACCAGAGGAATTCGGCGATACGGCGGTCATTTTCCACCTTTGCACCGTCCATGCGTTCAAGGATCTGTTCTTCAAGTGAAATCCTCACCGACCGGAAATCCGCCGGATCGGCCAGAATCCCGTAACTGTAGAGCCAGGATCCAAGAGAGACGAGAAATGACGCGTCCTTGTCAAGGAATTGAAAGAAAGAAGGCAGTTCATCATGATACAGAAACTGTCGAGCACGGTACACAAGATAGGTCATCTCGAGAAGGTCCCGCGGCATTGACAGTACATCCGGCGGAAGATAGCGCTGTTGTTCGGGGCCGGTTACGGTACAAACGGGCGAAAGCGTTTCCTCGAGGGCGGTACATTCAGCCGGAAGCGGTTTCCGGCCTGCCAGACGAACCGGAACCGGATTACCGGACACCCGGCTCAATGCGTATAACTGCTGGGAGAAAAGTGAAATAACCGCATCCCGCCGGTACGCAGGTTGATTCTTTTCGAACCGGAACCAGGAATAGACCTCTTTGGCCGCGGTGTTTTCGCGGTACGCGGCCAACGAGTCTTCGTCGAGAAGGGTTTGCACCTCTATATCCGGCGCTGTCGCAAGCATATCCCGGAGCAGTTTTATCGGATCCTCCGCAGTGTCCGTATAGAGCACAAGCGGTATCAACGCGTCCCCGGTTTCCTGTTCGGGAACGGTGTATTCGGTAATTTTCTGTCCGGAATACTGTTCCAGCCGGGTGCCTTCCAGCGCGACCGTGGTTACATACGCCCCAAGATGTTCCAGTGCTGTCGGGGTAAACAGTATACTTTCATCCGGCAAAATCACGGAAGTATATTCCTGGAGCCGTTCCTTGAACCCTTCCGGTTCAACGGGATCATCGCTTGCGTCAACCAGAATGAAGTACTCCCGTATCCGTTCCCGAAGCTCTCCCAGAAGCATCCTCGTTTCATCTATCACCCGCGAGGCCGAAAAAGCGAACCCGGCGGATTTCCGGTCAAAGGTGTATACCATGGCATGACCGATACGAGCCGCGTTTCCGCCGTTATTCCGGACAGCGTCGCCAACAGCGGAAAAAAAACGGACCGGAATATCGGGACAAATCTTGTTCAGCTGGCGGTGATAGCGAAGTTCAACGTAGAGATAGAGCATTGGATCCCCTGAACGCAGAAAATATTGGATTGACAGCGTTTCTGCGGGTTGTTAGTATAAACCGATACATGAAAAATATCGAGTGTTATTTGAGCAATGACGTTCCGTTGAATACTCGAGGGCCTAATAAGGGGAAATGCATGAAGCCGACAACGTTGAAAGGACGGAGTCTTCTTAACTGGAAAGACTGGACACCGGAAGAAATCAGATTTTTACTGGAATTATCCCATTCGGTCAAAAAAGATTTACGTACCGGAGACATTCACCAACGGTTCCGCGGAAAATCCATCGCGCTCCTTTTCGAAAAACGTTCAACCCGCACCCGGTGTGCGTTTGAAACCGCGTTCGGTGAAGAAGGCGGACATCCCGTATTTCTCTCCACCCAGGACATACAGCTCGGATCGAAAGAATCCGTGGAAGATACGGCCAGGGTTCTCGGACGGATGTTTTCCGCAATCGAATTCCGCGGCTTCCGGCAGGAAACCGTAGAAATTCTCGCCAGGGAATCGGGTGTCCCGGTCTATAATGGCCTGACGGACGACTATCACCCCACCCAGGTGCTTGCCGACATTATGACTCTTGAAGAGTCCTTCGGGAAAAGCGAGGGGAAAAATCTCTGTTTTGTGGGAGACGGACGCAACAATGTGGCCCGTTCCCTGATCATTATCTGCGCGAAACTCGGGGTTAACTGTACCATTATTACTCCGGCGGAACTCTCGACAGACAAAGGTCTTCTCGATGAGGCCGCCGTATGGGCTGCCGAGTCGGGAGCAAAGATCAGTGTTACGGACAAACTCGACGCGGTTGCCGGCGCTGATGCGCTTTATACCGATGTGTGGGTATCCATGGGCGAAGAAGCGAAGCGGGACAAACGGATTGCCCTGCTCTCTCCCTATCAGATCAACCGAGAACTCATGAGCAAATGCGGAAACGATTCAGCCATTTTCCTGCATTGCCTTCCCGCGGTAAAAGAAGAAGAAGTAACCACCGAAGTCATTGAAGGCCCCATGAGCCGGGTTTGGGACCAGGCTGAAAACCGGAAACATACAATAAAAGCAATTATGCTTGCAACAATCTGAAAGGCAGATATATAATTGAAATGAGACTGGAGGTTTTACCATGAAGAAAACTATGCTCCTCATGCTGTTTTTCATACTTGTGTTCGGATGTTTTGCCCTGTTGCCCGCAGCCGCGGAAGAGTCGGATTTGTACACGATAAATACCCAGATTCTGCGGATTTTTCCGCATAAATACGGATACTACGTTATTTACCGGCGCGCCGGGCTTAAAACCGGGGAAGTTTTTATACCCCATGAATGGTTTGACCGGCGTGACAGCCGCGCCGTACTCAACCTCGTTGAGGGCAATGTCAATCCCTATCTGACCTTTGTCCTGCGGAACGGTGAATTTGACCATGTCCGGGTCTGCGCCATGAAGAATACCCGCCACGGCACCTGGGGCACCATTCCCGAAACTGCGATCCCTCAGGAACGTTTTCAGGTTGAAACACTGAATCCGAAATTCTAGACTATTTTGACCGACCTGTCCCTGTTAACCGAAGCCATTCGCCAGGAATCCCTTGACGGATGGCTTTTTTGTAATTTTGCCCACCGTGACCGGCTTACCGACCAGACCCTTGGCCTTGATCCTGATGCCGTTTCCACGCGTTCATGGTTTTACCTCCTTTTCGCCAACGGAGATGCGGTTAAAGTAATGCATGCGATGGAAACCGGAGTCCTTTCGTCTCTTCCCGGCACGGTACGGACCTATACGGGCCGTGAGGAACTGATTGATACCCTTTCAGGGTTTTCAGGGCAGAAATTTGCCGTACTCCATGATCCGGTTCTCACCGTACTTTCCACCATGAGCGGAGGACATCTTTCGACGATCGAATCCTGCGGAATACATACGGTAAGTGCCGCCGGCGTTTTGCAGCGGGTCAACCTGTTCAAAACAGATACCGACTACGATTCCCACGAAAAAGCGGCAGTCATTCTCTACCGTGCCGTTTCCGGGGCATGGAAGCATATTTCTGACGCGCTGCATGCCGGAACAAGGATCACCGAAGGAACCATCCGGGATTACCTTCTCGAGTTCATGGCCGCTGAAGGCCTCGTTACCGATCACCCGCCCATTGTCGCCGCGGGAGCGAATACGGCGAATCCGCACTACAGCGTACCGGAGGAGCCACCCCGTACCGGCGGCGCGATCATCGGCCAGGACACGCTTGTACAGTTCGACTTGTGGGGCAAACTGCCTGGCGGTATATACGCGGACATCTCCTGGGTCGGTTATACCGGTCCCCGCTGTCCTAAGGAGTATCAGGAACGGTTTGCCCTCGTCCGCGACGCCCGTGATCTCGTTGTTTCCGCTGTTGATGATGCGTTCCGGACGGGAACGGTCATTACCGGAGCCGCACTTGATGAGCGGGTTCGCGCCTTTCTCCTGTCAGGGACTAGCCGTAACCGGATTATTGATCCGGCATGGATCCGCCACCGTACCGGACACGCGATAGACCGGGAATGCCACGGGTCAGGTGCAAATCTTGACAGTGTCGAATTCCCGGACAGCCGCCCCATTCTCGAGGGGAGCTGTTTTTCCGTGGAGCCTGGTATATACTGTAACGATTATGGTATGCGAACAGAAATTAACGTATATATTCGCCATGGCATACCGGTTGTATCGGGGTTACCGATCCAGCACACCATCCTTGAACTACAGGACTGATTCATGAATACATTGTCTCCCGAATTGAAACACTTCCTTGAAGCGTATGATCAATATGTACTTGCCGGACATCGCGAACCTGACGGCGATTCGATTGGAAGCTGCCTTGCGCTCGCCTCCTTTCTTGCCCGGCGCGGGAAAAAAACAATTCTCCTTTCTTCAGGCCCTTTCAAGAGGCCGGAAATCCGTGAATATGAACCTCTTTTTTTATCGCACGTACCCGAGACCGTCAGTCTAGAAAAGACTGCGCTGGTAGTACTTGATTGCTCGAACATAGACCGGATCGGAGACGCTGCCGAAGGACTCGAAGCGCTTCCGGCCGCCATCATTGATCATCATGCCACGAATACCGCGGACAATCCGGTAGATTATGTAAATCCGGCCTCTCCCGCCACAACAATTCTTGTCCAGGACATCATTGAATCCTTCGGCGAAAAACCCTCGAGGGAAGAAGCGGAACTCCTGTTGTTCGGTCTCTGTACGGATACCGGCTTTTTCCGTCATCTCGATACATCGTTTCCCCGGACATTCGAATCCACCGCCCGGCTGGTCGCCGCGGGAGCAAGCCCCAAGGAAACGTTTCTGCACATGAACGGGGGCAAGTCCATTGAATCCCGCTTTCTCATTTCCCGCATTTTGTCACGGCTCCAACGGCACTATGACGGTCAGATGATTGTTTCCTGGGAAACGCTGGAGGATACCGAAGCGTTCGGTCTTGAAGGCCGTGACTCTGACTCCCTCTATCAGCTCATCCAGGGAATACAGGGTGTTGAAGTTATTGTCATAATCCGCCAGGAAACAGCGGATAACTGTACCGTCGGATTCCGTTCCCTGCACCGGGTGAATGTAAGCAAGGTCGCGCAGTCATTTGGTGGCGGCGGACACAAACACGCCTCCGGATTGAGTATTCCCGGCACTATCGAAGACCTCCTTCCCCGAATTGTGAAAGCTTTCGCACCCGATTTTCCCGAAACCTGAATTCCTGAATTCAGGTTTTTTCCTGAATTCAGCCAGCGCACAATTCCTGAATTTTCCCGCCTACCCCACTTCTGGTGGTTCATTTCCACAATTTGCCCATGTCCGCACTGGCACGCCTTTTGCTATAGGTTGGCGGAGGTGGGACCATGACCATAAACGATCTTTCGGACCTTGTTGAACAGTACAAGACAGATGAAAACGCGTGTACGCTGACCTGCGCCATCCAGGCCCTGGGTGAATATCTGTACCTCAATCTTTCACGCTACCGTCTCGCCCTGCGCGATGAAGATACCCGCAGCGACTTTCTTGCCTGGCTCTATCCCGGGTTTCCCCGGCTGTTGAGCCAGTATGATCCCGCGAAAGCCGGATTCAGGACCTACCTGAATTGGGTGGTTCTGCTGAATTTCAAAACTTTCTGCCGGGAGCAATACGGGAATGAGGCACGCCAACGGGTCTATCTTCTTGAAGAACAAACAAGAATCCTGAGTGAAATGGCCGAAAAGACGAATACCGGCAGCTGGCAGGAATTGCTTTCGGAGAACGTGGAGGAGTATCATTCGAATGGCGCTAAACGCCGACGCTCCCGCACATCAAAAAATCAGGAAATGACGGCGCGGAAAGTACTTCTTTTGGCGTGTAAATCGGGCAACGGTATCGACGATGAACTCCTTGCGAATATTGTACGACAAACCGGTATCAGTGAAGCCTGGTTGCGAAACCGTCTTGATACCGTTCGTCAACGTTGGATGTTGTCGCTCGACCGTTTGCGCATTCTTCGGGAAAAGCGCTATGCGTACTATCTTCGCGCCCAGAAAAGCCGTCTTGAAATGCAGAATCTTGATCCGGATTCCACGCGGTATGCCATACTCGAACGGGATTATCGGTATTGTACAAAGCGAGTTGATGACTTGAAAAATCAATGTGCACGACTTCAGATGGCTCCCAGCAACCGGTTTCTTGCGCAGGTTCTCGGAATGTGCCGGGGAACGGTTGATTCCACTCTTGCCTCGGCGAGGAAACATGAGTATTCTCGGGTATCATGACTATCGTTATAGCAACAGGCAACCGTCACAAAGCCGAAGAATTTTCCCGGATATTTTCAGATCACCGCATCGTCCTTCCTGCAGACCGGGGAATCATGTTTGATCCGGAAGAAACTGCCACAACCTTTTACGGAAACGCGCTGATCAAGGCCAGAACGCTCTTTGAGCTGATGGGAGAACCGGTTATCGCCGACGATTCCGGAATTTGCGTCGACGCGTTGAACGGAGAACCGGGGGTTTATTCGGCGCGCTACGGTGCAACGAACGGCATCGAGTTATCCGCGGAAGACCGTAACAAGCTTCTTCTATCCCGCATGAAAGGAATACCTGACCGAACCGCGCGTTTTGTCTGCAACATGGTGCTCTATTATGGTCCGGACCGTTTCGTGTCCGTCCAGGAAACGCTTGAGGGCTCCATCGTTTCGGAATCAGGCTCCGGCAGCGGGGGTTTCGGCTACGATCCGGTGTTGTATTTGCCGGAATACGGTAAAACGGTCGCGGAATTGTCCGATGACCAAAAAGATCTTGTATCCCACCGGGGAAAAGCCGCCCGAAAACTGCAAATTTTCCTGAATTCCGAAAAATAATGCTCAAGGTATTCATTCTCCGTGCCGAAAGGTAAATAGGGAGAGGTCTGTCCGTTCGTGTGTACGAACGAAACAGACTCGATCACAAGCGGATGGAGTACGTCCGGACACGGGTCCGGAAACGGCTGTTTTCCGGCCGGAACGCATGGATGCTGACCGGTAAAAACAATTCCACGGAGGAATATCTATGGTTATCAACCACAACCTCTCTGCAATGTTCGCACAGCGGACACTCGGTGTCACCAACGGCCGTATTCACGGAGACATTTCCAAACTGTCTTCGGGTATGCGCATCAACCGTGCCGGTGACGATGCTTCGGGTCTTGCGGTATCCGAAAAAATGCGCAGCCAGATTCGCGGACTGAATCAGGCTTCACAGAACGCATCTAACGGTATCAGCTTTATCCAGACAACCGAAGGGTACCTTCAGGAAGCTTCCGACATTCTTCAAAGAATTCGCGAACTGGCTGTTCAGTCTTCGAACGGAATTTATTCCGGTGAAGACCGCATGCAGATCCAGGTAGAAGTTTCCCAGTTGGTAGCGGAAGTGGACCGTATCGCAAGTTCAGCCCAGTTCAACGGTATGAACATGCTTACCGGCCGCTTTGCTCGTGAAACCGGTGAAAACGTCATTACCGGATCCATGTGGTTCCATATTGGCGCCAACATGGACCAGCGCATGCGTGTGTACATCGGAACCATGACTGCATCGTCTCTGGGTATCCGCAATGTGGGCGACGGTACCATCATGACCCTCGAAAATGCCGACTCCGCGAACCGGAGCATTGGTGTTCTCGATGAAGCGCTGAAGGTTATTAACAAGCAGCGCGCGGATCTTGGTGCATACCAGAACCGCTTGACCCACGCAGTGGCCGGTCTTGATGTTGGTGCGGAAAACATGCAGGCAGCCGAATCTCGTATCCGGGATGCCGACATGGCCAAATCAATGGTTGAATACACCAAGAACCAGGTACTCTCGCAGTCCGGTACTGCGATGCTTGCCCAGGCCAACGCAAATGGTCAGCAAGTGTTGTCTCTTCTGAGATAACGTAGTATAATGGTTTAGGGATTACTGGGGGCTTTGTGCCCCCGGTGTTCCTTTGTATGGCGGCAGCCAATATGCAGCCAGTCATACACAGTGTTCTTTGAAAAATACCCTTCCTTGGGTTTGTATGGCACGGTATGGACAGTTTTGTTTCTATCCCCTTTTCGGGGCCTGAAGCGGAACTATCCGTACCGTGTGAGCCGTGTCCGGCGCGGAGAGGCGCTTTCGTCTCCGTTCCGGTTTCGGTAACCATATGGTATTCCGGCAAAAGGATTGCCGGAAAACAAGACTTCAAGGAGGGTCATAGATGGTTATTAACCACAACATGAGCGCTATGTATGCCCAGCGGCAGACCGGGGTTGTAGAATCCTCTCTGCAGCAGAGCATCGAAAAGCTCTCAAGCGGTCAACGCATCAACCGTGCAGGAGACGACGCTTCCGGACTTGCCGTATCTGAAAAGATGCGCAGCCAGATCCGGGGACTCAATCAGGCCGGGCAGAATATTCAAAATGGCGTGTCGTTCATTCAGGCAACCGAAGGGTACCTTACTGAAACGACCGACATTATTCAGCGGCTTCGCGAACTGTCGATCCAGGCTTCAAACGGAATTTATTCCGCCGAAGACCGGATGCAGATTCAGGTAGAAGTATCGCAGCTCGTTGATGAGGTTAACCGCATCGCAAGCCATGCCCAGTTCAACGGTATGAATATCCTTACCGGACGGTTTGCCAGAGACTCCGCTATGGATCCCATGCAGCTTCACGTCGGCGCAAACGTCGACCAGAATGAGCAGATCTTTATTGGGACCATGACCACTCAGGCTCTTGGTATTACCGGAACCCAGGGAACGGAAGATTCTATGATTTCACTTTCATCTGTTGACGGCGCAAATATGGCAATCGCAACCCTTGATTCTGCGCTCAAAACCGTTTCAAAGCAGCGTGCCGATCTCGGTGCCTATCAGAACCGGTTCGAAATGGCATACAAGGGTATATCAATTGCTTCCGAGAACTTGCAGGCAGCGGAATCACGGGTACGTGACACCGATATGGCACAGGAAATGGTCTCTTTCACCAAGAACCAGATCCTCAGTCAGGCAGGCAACGCAATGATCGCACAGGCGAACACACAGCCTCAGTCAGTTCTGAGACTGATCCAGTAGCCGACCGCGAATCACTCGGATAAATCGAGAGAATTCTGGACGTCATCTCTTGATTTACACACCATTCCGGAGGAAGAAGATGCGCCCTTCTTCTTCCGCCTACAACATTCCGGCACAAGCCGGTACCAATATTACCGCGGAAAACAATTCCCGCGGGGCTGTATCACGGATGATACAGAGGTTTCTTTCAAGGAGGTTGTCGATGAGTATCGAAATTTCGAGCATCGGACAGCATGTTGCGACGATGGATCGTCGTCTTGAAGGTACAGGTAATACATCAACAAGAAGTGCATCAAGTGCAGTACAACCGTCAAGACAGGATAGTCCTGTAGTCAGTACCCAGCTTTCCGAAGCTGACGTTGCAAGAATTGCCGAGCAGATTCAAAAAATCTCTGACATGTTTGACCGGAAACTCCAGTTTCAGGTCAGCAAGGAGCTTGAGCAGGTAATAGTCAAGGTTATCGATTCAAGCACCGATAAGATAATCAGGGAAATCCCGTCTGCCGAGATACAGAAGCTCCAGCTCAGAATCAAGGAAACTCTGGGTCTTCTCTTTGACGAGTCGATCTAGCGTACTGAATGCCGTACTTCTGACACCTCGGACCGACGGATAGAGGGGCGTAGTATTGTCCGATATCAGTATTCCGGGCGTAACGGCAAGCAAATACAAAACAGATGAACTCATAGAAGGCCTCATGAAGGTTGAGCGCATTCCCCGGGAACGGGCGAATACGGAACTTGAGGAATATCGTGAACAACAAACAGCCTGGCGTGAGGTAAACCAGCATTCCATTACCCTGCGGGACACCGCACGAAAGCTGTTTTCCTACAACAATCCATTCAGCGAAAAAATTGCCGAATCCACCAATGAACGGGCCGTTACCGCAACCGCTACACGCGAAGCGCTGGACCAGTCGTTCCGTGTTTCGGTTACCCAAACTGCAGCGGTAGACAGTTTTCTCTCGTCGGAAATTCCCCGGGACGCCAAAGTGCCGGAAGGACACTATGTGTTCGGTGTCGGCGAAGGCACAATCGAGTTTAACTGGAAGGGCGGAACCTTTACGTCGTTTGTAGAAGCGCTGAACCGCCGGGGAGGATCGCTCCTTCGCGCATCCGTCATACAGATTACGCCTGAAACGCGCTCGCTCCTTGTTGAGTCACTGAAAACCGGTGCAAACAACCGTCTTTCTTTTTCCGACGCGGCGCTCACCTTTGCGCTTGAAAACGGCATTATCAAAAAAAATGACGAAGCGGCCATTGCTGTCGCCCCCGATGCTTTACAGACCGGAGCAACATCCAACGGAATAATTGATTTTTCACGCACTGCCCGCGCCCGGGACAGCCTTGTTCTGGAATATACCGTCACCGTAACGGATGCAACGGAAACCGCGATTACTGAAGAAACAACAGACGGTCCCGATCTCGGGAAACCCGGTTCAATCGAATTCAAGGGCATCACCATTGAAAATCTCCCCTCGGAAACAGCGCTTGCGGAATCTGCGCCGCAGGTTCCACCGGAACCCGTAGCAGACAATTCCGTTCTCGCGCTCCGCTCGGTCCGCGGGGTAGCCCTTCCCCTCCCCGCCGTTGAAGGGGACCAAAAGCAGTCATTCCGTATTCCGCTTGCAGAATACGGTGATGTAGACGCACTGCTGATACAAAACCGAAACACCCACCGAACAGTCAGTGTTGAATCAGTCAAGATCATTGATCCCCGTGTCGCCGGAGACTATGTACCGGTTAATCCGGTGTCTGTCGCCGGTGATGCCGAGCTTCGGTACGAGGGAATTTCGGTAACCCGGCCGACCAATTCAATCGATGATCTCGTTCCCGGAATTACCATAGAACTGCATGAACCTACCGAAAAACAGGAAACCATTTCGATCAAGCCCGACACCGAAACGGCGAAAAACGAAATAATCTCCTTTGTGGCACAATACAACCGTCTTCTGGCCGAGCTGAACATTCTTACGCAGAAACGCCCGGAAATAATAACCGAATTGCAATACTTTACAGATGACGAGCGGGCTCGAGCCGAAGAAAAGCTGGGTATCTTTTTTGGAGATACCACCCTGAACGGCATCAAGGCGTCGCTCCAGCGGATAACCAGCAATATCTACCCTGCTCCGGACCAGTCCGGGGTAACCAGTCTTACCCAAATCGGTATTTCAACAAAGGCGACCGCCGGAGGCGGAGTTGAAGCATCCCGGCTGCGCGGGTATCTGGAAATAGACGAGAAGAAGCTTGACGAAGTGCTTTCCTCGTCAATGCCACAGGTCAAGGCGCTTTTCGGCTATGATACCGACCGCGATCTCGTAGTCGATTCCGGAGTCGGCCATGCCATAGACGCTCAAATTACCCCCTATGTACAGACTGGCGGAATATTCGCTACCCGGACAAACGGTCTCGGCACACGTATTACTGCAACAGAACGGCGAATAACACAGCTCGATCAACAACTGGAACGCAAGGAAGCGGACTTGCGGAATAAATACGGTCAGATGGAGGGCGCCCTCCGCAGCCTTGAACAACAGTCTGATTCCATCAACAACTTTAACCGGCAAAACAGTCCGAAGTAACCAGGAGATACCATGAACATTCGCATCAACGGAAACGACATCGATTACCAGCTTGACCGGGAAGAAACACTGGGTCAGATACTTGGCGTCCTCGAACATGAATGTGAAAAAAACGGCATGACCATAACCAGCATATCCGTTGACGGCGAAGCATTCCATTCAGCCGATCTCGACGGTCTTTTTTCTCGGTCACCGGATGACGTTACCACATTGGATCTGGAAACCATGTCAGGACCGGACATTGTCGCAATTATTCATCGCATCGGTGAACGCATGGCGGCCCATGCCGAAAGTCTCATCGAAATTCCGGTACTTCTGCAAACCGGCGAAGATTCCCGGGTAATGGAATCCATTCATTCTTTTGCAGAGGACTTCGAATCCCTCTGCCAAAGTCTGCCCCTCATGAAAACAATCTCTGAACGTGATATTGCTGCAGTGCTGGTGGAAGACATCCCGCTTGAACAGTACCCGTCCCGGCTCACACCGATGCTGGGTGAATTGATTGAGGCTATAAAATCCAATGATACCGTGCTTATCGGAGATATTTCCGAATACGAACTGGCGCCCAAGCTTCAGTCACTTGCATCGGTTCTGGCCACGGTATAACCAGGGAGGTCTGTATGACCCGTATTCTTTTCCTTCAGGTAATACCTTACAGCACATCATTTGACGCTACCTATTTGTATTTTCTCCTCGGCTTTGTTGTTCTCATTGTCCTGGTAGTCTATGCGAACAAGTATACGCAAAGCCGCAAGGATGGTTCAAAAATTTCCAAACCGGGAACCGTACATGCCACGGGTGTTTTCCTGCAAACCCGCAATTTCCGGAAGGAAATACGCGAGGTTGCCGCACGTTGCAACCTGAGCGACAATCAAGCAGATTTTTTTATGCGTCTTTGCGCCCGGTACCGTATCTCAAATCCCTTGTATCTCCTCCGTAACGAGAAGATTCTTGACGAATTATTTTCACGAGCGTTTCATGCCCTCCAAACCGGCGATACGGCTACCAAAGACGCGGAAGTAAGCAAAACCATTCTTTTTACCCTGAGGGAAGCGATAGACAACTACCGGAAGCTGAGCACCGTGATCAAATCAACCCGTTCGGTGGAAAGCGGGATGGAACTTTTACTGGTAACACCGCAGGAAGAACAATATCCCACGGTTGTGCTGGAAAACTCCGCCCGTGGCCTGGTCTGCCGCCTCCCCCGCGATGAATTCGGGAATGAAATACGGCTGCCCATCTGGTCCAAGGTCGGTCTTTTCTTTTCAACGGATAACGGCCAGTCCTACCGCTGTACAACCCGTATCTTGCGGTATGAATCGGGAACCCGGGAAACGTATGGTATTATCGCCCATACCGATTCACTCAAGCCATTACCGAACCGGCAACATGAACGGATGGAAATCAACCTTTCCTGCCGGTTCCGGCATGTTCGTGTCGCGAACGTCGTCAGTGGAAAGCAGACCATTCACAAATTCTATCCCGAAGGAACGGATTATCCGGCAACCATTTGCGACATATCCGCGGGCGGTTGTTCGCTTAAAACCCTTTACCCTCCGCAGGTAAAAGATTATATTGAAATACAGTGTACTCTTGACGGGAAAAGCCCTGATACCATGACGGGAAAGGTAATAAACCTCGCCGATTCGGGAGGAAGCTCGGGAACTGTTGTTCATATCAAATTCGCTAAAATGCCCAGGGCTACCATGAACCGCATTTTTTCGTTAACATTAAACCTTGGAGACCGATAGACGTGACCATACTGGATATTTCCGACATCAAACGAAAGGAAAATTTCATTTATTATCGGCGCGAGTTCAAGGCACATGCTCTTATTGACTTGCCCGGTAAAAAACATACCGGCGCCATTGAATTTACCATTGAAACCGCGCCAACAGGTAAAAAAGAAATTTCAGTTACCCTGCTTGACACCGTTGACTACCCCCTCATACCGATAATGCGCAATCTCAAGGAGTATATATTGAATCTTGAGAATGCCGGCTCACTTCCCTGACCATAATGTTGACCGTTAATGTTGAATGGAGTAGTTTCAAACGATGAAATTGATTTCCCTGTCCGCAGAACATACCATGGAGATTGGTGCAAGAATTGGCTCATTTTTGCAAAAGGGCGATGTGATCGCCCTTGAAGGTACGCTCGCGGCCGGAAAGACAACACTGACCAGGGGAATCGCCCGGGCGCTCGCTATTGATGAACCGGTTACCAGTCCGACCTTCACCCTGATCTCCGAATACTATGGAAAACTTCCCCTGTATCACATGGATGTATACCGCCTCGATTCGATAGACGAATTTCTTGATCTCGGGGTTGAAGATATGCTCTATGGAGACGGAATTTGCATCATTGAATGGAGCGAGAAAATATCCGAGACCTTGCCTGACTCAACCATTACGATCAGTATATCCATTCCGGATACAACCGATCAGCGTGTTATCACCATTAAAAACTGGCCCTACGGAGATATTGAATAATGAACCTTCTCGCCATAGATACCGTATCCCAAACAGTTTCAGTAACCGCCGATGGGCCGCGAGGACGGTGTACCGTTTCATTCGCCAGCAAAATACAACACGCTGAAACCCTGCTGTCACTCATGGATACCGCGCTCGAACAGGCGGGGTTTACTGCCGGGGAAACCGGACTTGTCCTGTGCGCCGAAGGTCCCGGATCCTTTACCGGATTACGTATCGCGTTTGCCGCGGCAAAAGGTGTTCAGCTCGCGTCGGATTGCCCGCTTGTTCCCGTGCCCACCCTCACCTGCTATGCCGAACAGTTCCGCGCCTGGAAAGGAAGCCTTCTGTCCGTTCTGGACGCCAAAAAAAAGCGATTTTATGTACAGCTTTTTTCCAATGGTGCTCCGGCCGGAGAAGTACGCGATTGTTCCGCAGAAGAAGCGGTTGAGTCTCTTGACCCGGCGCTTCCACTGATCATTACGGGCCCGGATGCCGGGTTGTTCGCAGCGTCTCTCGGTACTGTCCTGAACACGGGCCAATTCACCGTCATTCCCTGCGGAACCGACGGCATCTCCCGTACCATGGTCGAAATTGCATTACGCGAGCGAACAGACTATACTGGGAACAGAGATGATTATTCAGCGCCAATCTATGTGAGAAAAAGTGATGCAGAAACCGCCCGATGATCAGGACACATCACAGTTCCTCTTGTACGGTGAATATACCGACGCAGAAGAACTGTCCTTGTATCATAACGACATGACTGCAGCGGATATTCCCTGTATCGAACAAATTGCAGGGAATTCCGAGAATCCTAACCTCCCGGTCATGGTTCTTGATCCGGATCTCATGATAGTCCGTGTAACTGAATCAGTTTCACGCCTTTTCAGCAAGCATCATGACAATCTGTACAAACCCTTCTTTAATGTCTTCGGTAAGAGTCTTGATCAGGAAGCGCTTCAGGATCTTCTTGTATCGATACGCTCCCATACAACCGGTTTTTCCTGGAGCGGAACGCTGAGCCACAAGACACCTTCCACCACCGCGCTATATACGAATACTACTTTTATCCCCCTTATCCGGGACAACTTGCGCGTAAGCGGCTACGTAGTTCATTTTTCCGATATCACGAACGAATACAACAAGCGGCTTCGTGATACCTTTCAGGGAATCATGGAGGCCGCAAAACTCAAAGACAACGATACGGGCATGCACAATGAACGTGTCGGCTATTACAGCAAGAAGATGTGCGAATACTTGTTTGAAAACAAACTCTATTCCCAGCTTGACCCGGACTTCATAGAAAACATCGTATTCCTTGCGGCCCTGCATGATGTTGGCAAGATCGGCACGCCCGACTACATTCTCCAGAAACCGGGTAAGCTTACCGATCTTGAATGGGACATAATGCGGGAACACACGATCAACGGAACGTTCATTCTTGCGTCCCATCCCGATCCCATGGCAAAGGAAATTGCCCTCTCACACCATGAGTGGTGGAACGGATCGGGGTACCCCTTCAAACTCGAAGGCGAAATGATACCGCTCTCTGCACGTATCGTTACCATCGCGGATGTGTATGATGCCCTGAGAATGAAGCGTACCTACAAACAGGAATTCGCCCATGAAGAAACGGTAGCGAAAATCATTGAAAATGCCGGAACGCAATTCGATCCGGCATTGATAGAGGTTTTCAGTACGATACATGAGGAATTCAATTCAATCTGGAACCTGATGCGCGACCCGGAAGAATCCGGCAGCAGTATTCGCGACCGCGACCGGGAATTTTCCGGTATATCGGACAGCGCATTTTAATCCTGACGGGCAAGTATCCCTGACAGTTTTTCGAGGTTGGCTCCGGAACCGGCCGCAGCGCGATTTTCATTCTGGATTGCCTCGAACACTTCCTGACGAAACACCTTCACCGACTTCGGCGCCTCGATTCCCACCTTCACCTGATCACCGCGTATTTCAATTATAGTCAGTGATATTTCATCACCGATCATGATTTTTTCATTGGTTTTTCTGGACAATATCAGCATTACTGCACGCCCCTGTTCACCGACGCTTCCGCGAGAAGATCATGTTTTGTCTGCCAGCGGGGATCAGTCAGAATGGCCTGCATGGCCCGGTTATTTTTTTTGTTTATAACGAGCGGTCCCTGAAGATTTACGGTGATGGAGCCGCCATCCGCCGGAATTGTTATCAGAGAAAGAACTATCACATCGGAGGGAGATTCCAGCGCCAGCGGCTGCAACAGTGAATCATCAATATCGAGCTCATAATCCGGGCGGAACAGGAAGGGATCAACTGACAGAAACGCCAGATCCTTTTTTTCCAGGGACTGAACCCAGATAAACGGGTTCTCTTTGGCGTCCACAAGCGCGAAACGGTGATACTGGGAAAATCCGTAAAACCCTTCTTCAAGTTCAATAATCTGTTTTTCCACAATGGATACCGTACCCATTGCCTTCGTTTCAATTTCCATGAATATCACCTTATCTCATATAGTTAAGCAGCGTGTTCGAATACAACTTGCCGGCAATCGAAAGCGCTGCCTGGTGTGTGTATTCGTACATCTTAAGATCTGTAACGGCTTTTGTAAAGTCAAGATCACCTTCACGCGACTCCGCCGCCGTGGTATTGAGAATCTGATTGTCCAGACGGGCAAGCGTAACGGTTGCCCGCTCATACTTCGATCCGATTCCGGCCATACGGGTTGTCAGGTTGTCTATTGCAGAGTCGATTGAACCCAGAACACGTCCGCCGATTGATTCCTGGTCGCCCGACAGCATGGCGTTTCTGAGCGTAATAACCGAGTCAAACAGGGATCCCCCGGAAACCCGTACCGAGGGCGCAATGTTGTACGGCGGTCGCTGACCGTCATGCACCATGCCGAGAGAAGAAAGCACCGTTCCCCCGTCGCAGTCACGAAGCCAGAGTTGGCGTGCGTCGGTGGTAGTCAGGTTCAGTCCGTTGGTTACCGGATCAAGATTTGCTTTCACTGCTGCGCCAGAATCATTTATTTTTGCGATGATGGCGTGCACATTATCACCGGCCGCAAGCGGTACGGTAATTCCGTCCACCTCAATCGACGTATCCGCCGGTACCGTGTAGGACCGGGCGTCAACTTCCGAAAAGAGGCTCTGCTGTTCTGCCCAGAAGGTCCGGTTTCCGCTTTCTCCGGTCGCCATGTACGACTGATTGTCAATTTCGATATCTTTTGTGTCCACCGATCCGTTATAACGAACCTGCATGATCATCGGTTCTTCCGAGTGGTCATTGTCTCCCAATACCAGCTCAAACGGTTCGGTAAAGCTTTTGGTTCCCGCAAACAGACGTATACCGTCGGGGCCGACGGCGTTTCCGTTTGAAACGAGCTCTTTCAGGAGTTCGTCAACCTCGGTCGCCATGTTCTTGAGGTCCTCGGGGGTAAACGTACCATGGGCCGCGGTGAGACTCAGTTCGCGCACACGCTGCATGACCTGCAAGGACTGGTTCACGTACCCTTCGGTGATGGAAAACCGGTCCTGGATCGTTTTGGTGTTCCGCTCGAAGCGGTCCAGGCGGGCCAGATGCGATTTATAGCGAACACTGTGACCGGCTGCGAGCGGATCATCCCGGAGGTTTCCGATCCTGCGTTGATTACCGATCTTGCTATTGATATCGTTTACACGAAACTCCTGCTTCCTGAGCGCAGCCTGAAGATCATGATGCTGAATATTTGAACTGATTCGTCTCATGTATTACTCCTTACACGCCCATACGGTTGATAACCGTGTCGAGCATTTCATTGAATGTGGCGATAAATCGCGCGGCGGCATTGTAGCCGTGCTGGAATTTTATGATGTCGGCGAGTTCTTCGTCGACATTGACGCCGGAAATGGCATCCCGCATACCGCGCAATTCGGTCATGATGGTAACTTGCGTTTCAAGCGACCGCTCGGCCTGTTCACCCTTGAGGCCGATATTGGTTACCGCGTCCGCGAAATAGTCGTCGAAGGTACGGGTGTTCCCCACCATGACCGGCGTGTTTCGTATGGCCGCGATCGCGACCGCAGCGCGGTTGTCGCCGGCAAATACAACACCGTCGTCCGCGGGGAATCCCGCCGCGATAGTCTGTACATCGGCCTTGATGGCGTTGTTCACTTCCATCCAGCCGGCGGGATGCGCGATCGGCGCGACCGCCCAGGCAAGCTCATCGCCGGCGAGGGCGTTTACGGCATTGGCCTGTTCCCAGGTATACGCGTTGTCTACGCCGGGCGCGGCGAGAACACCGGCGTAGCCGGCAAGAAACCGGCCTGAGTCGGCCATGTAGCGGATCACGAAGTCAGGGTTATCCGCGTTGGATGCGGTAGTTCCCTTGAGTACGAGCCTGCCGTCCCGGTCCAGACTGGCAACCACTTCGGCACCGGCGTTGTTGATACGTTCAACAACGTCCGCAACCATGTCGGTCGAGAAGTATGGAACGTCCACCGTACCGTTTGCCGCGGATAACGTAAGGGTTCCCTCAAGACCTATCTGTTCACGGGCGGAAAGTTTATTGCCTCCGGTAACACGGTACAAGTAAGAAGAATCGAATTCCCCGTCGCCATTCCGGTCAAAATTGCCCGCAATGTTGTTGATAAAGTTCTGTTCTACAAAGAAATCGACACCTGTTTTTCCGTTCGATCCCATACCGTCCCGGTGGATGTCGTTTACAAGATCCACGAAACTCATGGTCATGGTATCCAGTTTCTGTATTTCATCCCGCACGTCGCCGTCGCGGAGCTCGAGGAGAGCTCCCAATGTACCGCCGGAGAAATTGGTGGTAGTGCCGGTATCGGACCAGATAACGCGGCCGTATCCATCGTTTTCGATACCGCCGGTAAGTTCAAAGGTCCGGAAGGTCTTTCCCTGAACCAGTTCGATACCGTCGGTATGAACCACGAATTCATCGGGATCACGCTGGTCGGTGGTTATGTTGATGAGCCCGGACAGTTTTTCAACGAGAAGATCCCGCCGGTCCATGAGATCGTTCGGGGAATCGCCCATGGCGCGCACCTTGACGATTTCCTCATTTACCGCGGCGATCTGCCGGGAGAGATCATTAACCTGCCTAACAACACCTTCAACGTCACCATGAATGATGTCCCTGATGCCCTTGAGGCCCCGGTACTGCTGGTGAATGGCGTCGGTGAGGGTTTCTCCGCGCGCCAGAACCGCCTGACGGGCGCTCCGGGATTCGGGATACAAGGAAAGCTCTTCCCAGGAATCCCAGAACTGGTCCATGCGGGTCCGTACGGAAGTTTCCGCCGGCTCGTTGTAGATTTGTTCCATCATGAGGATGTAGTTGTCACGGGTTTTCCAGTAGCCTTCCTGGTTTGTCTGGGCAACAATGCGCTGATCGAGCAACTCGTCGCGAACACGCCGGATCGATCCCACGGAAACGCCCTGACCAATCTGGCCGGGAGTTTCCTCACGCGACAGATCAGGTCGATAGAGCGGATCTGTTGCCTTGAGTTCAACCCGCTGGCGGGAATACCCTTCGGTTGAGGAATTTGAAAGATTATGGCCCGCAGTCTGCATTGACTGACTGTGCGCGAACAGACTCCGTTTACCCATTTCAATCGCAGAAAAGGTGCTGCCCATGAGAACTCCTTCCTAAAACGACCGGTTCAGCACGACGCTTTCCACATTTGTGGAAGCAAGCGCTCCGTTCCGGGTATAAATTTTACTTTTCCGCCCGCTGATAACGGTATCGAGCATACCGGCGAGCAGGGTCTTGGCATTGGTTATGTACGTGGTAAAAACATCATTTTCGGACTTTGAAAGAAGCAGGAGCCGCTTCATTTCGCGGTAGCGGCTGTTTATCACGGTTTTATCCGCTTCGCCCAGCAGGGCGGTAACCCGATAAAAACCGTTTTCCACCTCGATGTGTGGCGCTATATCCCGCAGAACCGCGAGACGTGAATCATCAAGATGTTTAAATGTTTCTGCCATATCGGCGGATAGGGCCAGTTCTTTTTGCAGCTGTTCCCAGTCGCGGACCAGGACGGACTCATACATACGCTTTTGGCACGCATACAAATCGGTAAGAAGCGTTATCTGCTTTTCAAGAACGGATTCAAGTTTGCCAACAAGATTTTTAGACGTATTCACAGGTATACTCCTTCAGTTCATTATCGGCACACACCGGTAAAAATGAACGGGAAAATACCTGATATTGACTTTTTCACCGCCTTCTGGCAGTATTGCTCTCGTTATCCATGGTGGGTGTAGTTCAGTGGTAGAGCACTAGATTGTGGATCTAGTTGTCGCGGGTTCGAGACCCGTCACCCACCCTAAAAGAACGCCGGCAAGCTCGCCGGCGTTTTTCATTTTTTACCGCTATTTCCTGATCGACTTTCGGTATTCTTCTATGACCTTTTTCAGGTTTGCCTTGTCACCGCCGGTGTTCTTTTCGATGTAGTCAATCATTACATCAATCATCCCCTCGCTCTCGTTTTTTCCTTCAATCGAGCAAAAACCCCGGAACATGGTCATGAGCGACGTGGGAACTCCCTTGATCAGCACATCTGCTTTATCCATACAGAGCCTCCTGGACAATAGTTGTAATCAGTATAGTCCCGGATTCAATCAATTTCCCTGCTTTTTTTCTTGACTTATACCTACCGTTCGGTATATAACAAGATCATGAATGACGAATCAAGCAAAAATCGTATTCTGGACTGTGCGTTGACCCTTTTTTCCACACGGGGATACGACGGAGTCGGTATTGCGGAAATTTGCGCGGCAGCGGACATTACCAAGCCGACACTCTACTACCATTTTTCCAGCAAGGAAGGGCTCTACAAAGCGCTCTGGCAGGAAAAGTTCGCGCCCCTTCGCCACTCGCTCACTGCGGCTGCGGTGTATCGGCCCCGGCCAGAAGACTATCACCATGATGTACTCCCGGTGCTTGCCGGCATCATCGTGGTTTACAGCGATTTTGCTCAGGCCCAACCGACTTTTTTCCGGCTTCTCTCGTCCCTTCTGTTCGCCCCGGACGGCTCTCCGGCGAGCGTTCTCGCGCGTGAGTATCGGGATTTTCAATTCGACCTGTTACTCTCCCTTTTTACCGACATTGCCCGCGCGCACGGGAATCTCGCCGGGAAGGAACCCCTTCTTGCCGCGAGTTTTCCCGGTTTGATATTTTCATATATTTCGCTTGGCGCCACGTCCCGCTACGACGCCGAAGCACTGGCCCGGCAATTCATGCACGGCATATTTTCATAAGACGGAGTTTTACCATGTGGATGTACACATCGCAGTTCTATCAGCTCTATACCCTTCGCTTTTGCGACGCCCCGGATGAAAACCGGTTCGATTTCTCGACCTGGAACGGTGCGGCGGCCCCGGATACGAATCGGCTCGCAAAAATAGCCGAATGGATTCCCCATATCGCGCGTACCGGCGCCGATACGGTGTATTTCACGCCGCTATTCCAGTCTGACCGCCACGGGTACGATACCCGCGACTATTACACGATCGACAGCCGGCTCGGCACCAATGAAGATTTCGCTGCCGTCTGCGCTTCCCTGCATGACGCGGGTTTACGGGTTGTTCTGGACGCGGTGTTCAATCATGTTGGTCGGGGATTCTGGGCGTTCCGCGACGTACTGCAACACCGCCGGAACTCGGCGTATGCCGACTGGTTTCATATTGACTGGAATCGGGACTCCCCCTTCTCCGACGGATTTCACTATGAAGGCTGGGAAGGGCACTATGACCTTGTCAAACTTGATCTGAAAAACCCTGATGTCCGGGACCACCTGTTCGGCGCCGTGGAAAAATGGGTAGACCTGTTTCATATCGACGGTCTCCGACTCGATGTTGCCTACTGCCTGGACCGCGACTTTCTTTCCGAACTCCGCGCCCGATGCAATAATCTTCCCGACTCCCGCGGACAGAAGGGCCTTGCCCTCGTGGGTGAAACCATTTACGGCAAGGACTATCCCCTGGTCAGCGATACCCTGCTCCATGCCTGTACGAATTATGAACTCTACAAGGCGCTGTATTCCGGATGCAACGACCGCAACATGTTCGAACCTTCATGGACCCTGAACCAACAGCAGGAATTGTACCAACCTGGCCGCATGATGACCTTTTGCGACAACCATGATGTGACCCGCATCGCCTCTCAACTGATAACACCGGAACATCTGCCCATCGTCTATGGTCTGATCTTCGCCCTTCCCGGCTTTCCCTGCGTCTACTACGGCAGCGAATGGGGAATCGCGGGGGTAAAGGAACAAGGAGACAACGATCTCCGGCCCTGCCCGACGAATCCACAGTGGACGGGTCTTACGGACTTCATCGCCCGCCTGTCGCGCATCAGGAAAGGCTCTCCCGCGCTTTCAGGCGGCAGCTTCCGGGAACTTTGCGTGCGGAACGGACAGTATCTCTTTGAGCGGGTCCATGCCGAACCCGGTCACCTGAACCGCGAACGGGTCGTTGTGGCGGTCAATCTCACGGAGAGTGTCGAACCGATCCCGGTCGTACACGAAGGGTACGGAAAATTCGAAGGACTCCACGGGCAATTCACCAACGTCTTTACCGGTGACGCTATCCATTTTTCCGGCGGTATCACCCTGCCGCCGTTCTCGGTGCAGTATTTCAGGGAACAGGGCTGAGCCTTATACCGTCTGTTGCGTCTGTCATTGGAACCCTCCCCCGAGTCTCTCAAGCTCCCGCATGGTATCCCGGTGATCGGTAACAACCGCATCCGCACGGGACAAATCCTGATCCCCCGACGAGGGATTACGGTAGCCTATAACTCGCATTCCTGCAGCCTTTGCGGCAAGAACCCCGTTCCGAGAGTCCTCCACCACAAGACACTGTACGGGCGAAACGGCAAGCATCCGGGCGGCTTCAAGAAATACGTCGGGTGCGGGCTTTCCCCGCGCAACTGATTCCGCGGAGACATACCGGTGAATGAAGCGGTCAAGTCCGGTCTTGCGCAGCACACCCTCAATAAAGGGAAGCGATGATGATGAAGCGACCGCGACCGGAATCTCTTTCACGACAAGTCCTTCTACCAGCTCAACAGCACCGGAGAGAGCAGTCCAGTCACCGTCATTGAGGAGTTGAAGCTTCAACTCGAGCTGTTCGGAAAGTATTTCATCAATATCCCGGGCAATTCCCTGTTCGGAGATAATTGTTTTCCACATCTCGGGATTGGTCATTCCTACAAACCGGTTCAGATAATCGCGTTGAACCTGAATACCCAGTTTCCCGAGCAGCGTAAGGTCTGTCCGGTAATGCAGGGGCTCGCTGTCTATGAGCACCCCGTCCATGTCAAAGATGACCGCGTCAATCATGCTGGTTCCTTATCTCCGGTTAGTCTTACTTAATTTATAGCATGGCAAGCCAGAAAAAACCGCAAAATCGGTCAGGCCTCATACCAGAATGCCGCGTATGGTATACTCATGAACAATACAAACCTCGCATTGCAGGCCGACATCCGGCCGCTGGAACGGCAGGATATCGCGGAAGCGACCGCCGTCATGAAACGGGCCTTTGACGATGACTCAAGGCGTCACCTCAACCAGGAAACGGGGGGACCTCCCGGCTATGACACGGGCGAGTTCCTGCGGAAAAACGGTTTCAACCGTGCGGCCCGCTCCTTCAAGGCAGTCGTGGACGGGTTGATTGCCGGAGTCATTATCGTGTTTCTCGGCAAGGACGGGAATCATTATCTGGACTGCATGTTTACCGACCCGGACCGGCAACGGAAGGGAATAGGCCGGGCATTGTTCGGATACGTGGAACAGACTTTTCCGGGATCATCGTGGAAACTGGATACACCGATATTTGCAAAGTCCAACCACAAGTTTTACGAACAAAAATGCGGTTTCAAGAAAATCGGGGAACAGGCGGCAGAGGACGGAATGCCCTGTGTCATCTATGCAAAGGAGTACTGACATTCAATGAGAAAGGAAACGCGCGAAGACTGGGAACGCCGGGTGCACCGTACCCTTGAAAAAATGACCGGTTCGCTCGACGAGGCGGTACTGGCGGAACAATTCGCCGGAGATGCCGCAAGTTCCCGGTGGCATTTTGAACGCGCGTTCCGCTCCCTTACCGGAGAGCCCTTCGCCTCCTGTGTGCGCCGTCTGCGCCTCGAACGGGCGGCGTACCGGTTACAAGAGGGCGAGCCGGTTCTCAAAACCGCGCTCGATGCGGGCTACGAGTCCGCCGAATCCTTTTGCCGGGCGTTCAGGCGTGCTTTCGGTCTCGCGCCGTCACGGGTTTCATCGCTACCCTGGTGGCGGGGAGAATTACCCGCGCCGAACGGGCTTCACTGGCGGCCGGGCGTCATGCCCCGCTGGCATCTCTCCGCGGTTATGGGCTCAGCCCCAACCGATTCCACCCGGGTACTGGAACTTCCACCGCAGGAACTACTGACGATACCGGGCACTCCGGACTTCTGGCAGCTTCCCGCACTGTGGGAATCGTTCGGAAAGGCAATTCAGGAACTTTCAGAAAAGCCGACGACCGGATCGTTTTTGACGGTGTTCTCGCAGGATACACCACCGCTTGCCGCCCCGGCAGTCCTCGTACCGGAAACGACGTACAGTATACCCGGAATTCCGGGAAACACACTCCCCGGCGGCCTCTATGCCGTCACCACGTTTACCGGTCCCTGCGAGGCCATCGGACCATTTTGGGAATCCTTGCGATTATCATTTTTTGATTCAGGGGGCTGGCTTCCCGACCACACACGGCCGTCCCTTGAATGGTATCAGAATACACCACCGGAAGGATTGCCCGAACTGACTGTTACGTTTCTTTGCGATCCGGTGAGAAGTTTAGAACAGTATCAATGAACATCCATGAGTTCCTGATAGACTGAATTGAACCGTTCCTGTACCGCGGCGAAGCCCTGAACAACATCTGGATCAAAATGTGTTCCGGAGCCATTCAAGATCTCCGTAACGGTTTTCTCGTGTGACCAGGGATCTTTATACGGACGTTTGCTGCGTAATGCGTCGTATACATCGCATACCGCGGTAATCTGCGCCGAGCGCGGTATGTGTTTGCCGCCAAGACCGTTGGGGTATCCCGTACCGTCAAATTTTTCATGATGACACAGGGTAATGGCCGCGGCCATTTCAAATTCGGGTTTTCCCTTAACGATGTTATGCCCGAGAATGGTATGCGTCTTGATTACATTGAATTCATCAAAACTCAGTTTCCGGGGGGCCCGAAGAATTGAATCGAGGATACCGACCTTTCCCAGATCATGAAGCGGCGCAAAAACCTCAATATCCTCACAGTATTTTTGAGGGAAGCCCAGTTTCTTCGCCATTATCTTGGCGAAAAGGCCGACACGCTTCATGTGATTGCCGGTATCATCGTCCCGCATCTCCGCCATGTCGGCAATGGTTTGATACATCTGCACACGATCCTTGTGTGCTTTTTCGTGGGTACTGGTCGTATCTACCGGACAGCCAATAATGTTTTTCAGATAGCCGTCGTTATCATATACCGCATTTACCACCATATCGATCCAGACTAGCGAACCGTTTTTCTTGCGGTTTATCAGCTCGCCCTTCCAGGTACCGACCGCAGGATTTTGAACAGCGACCCAGAGATCCCGGAACTTTGCGGCGTATTCAAAGGGAAACACGCCAAGATTTTCGTACACATCCCGACCCGGATTAAGCATCCGCGGATTCTTCCCGATCAGTTCATCCCGGTCATAGCCGTACATCGCGATAAATGCGTCGTTTACTGCATTGATTGTTCCGTCGGGATCCGTGATGAGTATCGGTTGAGCGGTGCTTTTAAACGCCGTAAAAAACTTGTTTTTTTCGGATTCGAGCCGCTGTTGTTCGGTTATATCCTTGCTGAAAGCCAACACCTTGCTATCCGGGAGGCGAACCACTTCCAGAGACGCAGTAATAATGGTTCCATCCTTTTTTCGTAATCGGGTAGTTCTGCTGGCTTTGCCCTTTTGAAGGATTTCCTTATACGTTTTCTTGTGTCCCGGATTGTCTTCCGGGGGAATCAGATCGGTAATATACATGGAAGTAAGCTCTTCGGCTGTATACCCCAGCATGCGACACGCAGCGGCGTTGACATCCACGTATTTTTGCCGGGAATCGGCAACAAAAATACCGTCCGGTGCGTTCTCAATGTATTGACGGCTCTCTTCCCGGCTTTTTTCCAGCTCCTGTTCGGTTGTCTTGGCTTTGGTAATATCAAAGGAAACAACAACAAAATGCCCCTGCTCCGGGGAAGACACCGAAAGATGAAACCAACGCCTGAGTGCATCCGAATAAGCTTCGGATTCAACATTTTGACCCGTGAGCGCGGCAACTCCGAAGAAAGACACCCAGTCAAAGGAATCAGCAAAGACTTCAGGAGCGACTTCTGACACTTTCTTCCCCTGAACACTACCCGGTTCCTTTCCGAGCATTTGGTCAAAAGCGGGATTTGATTCAAGAAAAATATAGTCAATCGGCTTACCGTTATCATCCATGATGATGCGATTATAGGTGCATCCAAGCGGTGAATTTTTCAATATTTTCGTAAAGCTATCATTGAGCATTGCACATCCTGCAAGGAAAAAAATCTAAATACTCCAAATGAATTCTACGCGTCCCCGGCCTGCAGGTCAAGGGTACTAGCGACAAAGGCTGGATTAATCGTCATTTTATTAAGTTATATATAATTTATATCATCTTTCTGACTATATTGTGTTCCATACAGCTCCCTTGACACTCAAAGGGTATTTGATTAGGTTTGTCTCTGCCTTTCTTTCAACTGGCAATTGCGCCTGTAGCTCAGCTGGATAGAGCAACGGACTTCGAATCCGTAGGTCGGGGGTTCGACTCCCTCCAGGCGCAACGTAAATGCTTGCTAGATAACGATTTAGCACGCTACCCTTCAAAGAAGGATGCATGCAAAACCTTAAACTTTAAGCAAAAGTTTCAGCAAAACTGCTGATTCTCTTGCACAGGGGGTTTGTATGCGTCCTTTTTATTTGTACAAATCAAAACATGGCGTGTACTACGTTCAGTTCACCAACAAGGTAACTCATTCAAGGCTCACGGCTCGTTCAACGGGTAAGAGGGACTACACCGAGGCCATGTTGGTCGCTTGTGAGTGGCTGAATTCAGGGATACCGGTTTCAGGGGGAAAAACCCGGGCGGTTGAATCGGATTCGGTGATCAAGGCATTTCTGGATTCTGTTCGCAAGGGCAAGTTGCTCGAGTCGGATATTTCCCGGATTGTAGCAGAATTGGCCCGATATGGCGTTTCTCTTGATAAACGGTCGGAGAGTACCCCAAGGGCGGGTTCGGGCGTCAGGACGCCGTTAATTGCCTTTCTGGATCAATTCTGGACGTATGACGAGAGTCCATATATTCAGGACAAGTTGATTCACAAGCAGCGTATCAGTAACTGATAGGAACTGTCATTTACTGATAGGAACTGTCATTTCCGGATTTTTGCGGGTTTGCGTTGAAAATCGGCTTTTACCCCGA
>MWCL01000020.1 GCA_002070025.1 Spirochaetes bacterium ADurb.Bin215 | reverse complement strand
CTTATCCAGCTCGTCATTTCGCGCCGTCAGTATCTTGAAGATGCCGGTTTTCTCTGCCGACGGATTGAACCGCAGAATAACTGAATATTTGCAGTAATTTGCAAGCTAACCGCACTCTCCGCGCTTCACCCATTGACCTTGAAGCCCGCGTTGACTATAATATAGGTAACATTTTATAGATTAGGAGAACCTCATGATCAAAGTAGGTATTAACGGTTTTGGCCGTATCGGCCGCATGGTGTTCCGCGCAGCGGTTGCCAACTTCAGCAGCGACATCCAGATTGTTGGCATCAACGATCTTCTCGATCCCGCGTATCTCGTGTACATGCTCAAGTATGACTCCGTTCACGGACGCTTCAAGGGCGATGTAAAACTCGACGGCAACTTCATGGTTGTTAACGGAAACAAGATCCGCATCACTGCAGAACGCGATCCCGAAAATTTGAAGTGGAACGAAGTGGGTGCTGACGTTGTTGTTGAATCCACCGGATTCTTCCTCACCGACGAAACTGCCCGCAAGCACATTACTGCCGGTGCCAAGAAAGTAATCCTTTCCGCTCCTTCCAAGGATGCAACTCCCATGTTCGTATACGGCGTAAACGACAAGGAATACAAGGGTCAGGACATCATCTCCAATGCAAGCTGCACCACCAACTGTCTTGCTCCTGTTGCCAAGGTTCTCAACGACAAGTTCGGAATCGTCAAGGGACTCATGACCACCATTCACGCTGCAACTGCAACCCAGAAGACTGTTGACGGACCTTCCGCCAAGGACTGGCGGGGCGGCCGCGGTATTCTCGAAAACATCATTCCGTCTTCCACCGGTGCCGCAAAGGCTGTTGGAAAGGTTCTTCCCGTTCTTAACGGAAAGCTCACCGGTATGGCATTCCGTGTACCCACCTCCGATGTTTCCGTTGTTGACCTTACCGTCATGCTCGACAAGGGCGCTTCCATGGACGACATCAAGAAGGCCATGAAGGACGCGTCAGAAGGCGACCTCAAGGGAATCCTCGGCTATACCGAAGACGATGTGGTTTCAACCGACTTCCGTGGTGAAAGCTGTACTTCCGTATTCGATGCCAAGGCCGGTATCTCCCTCGATGACAATTTCGCCAAGATTGTTGCCTGGTATGACAACGAATGGGGATATTCCAACAAGGTTCTCGAAATGGCCAAGGTCATTGCGAAGTAAGACACCTCACTCGTGAGAAAAGACCATCCGCTAGCCGGATGGTCTTTTTTTTGCTATAGTGGAAAAAATGAAAAAGAGGAGTCTTGCATGTCTGATATTGTTGTTGGTGTAATCGGTTTTGGAACGGTGGGAAAGGGTGTCGTGAAGATTCTCCTGAATGACCGGGAAATTCTCGAGCAGCGCACCGGATGCCGGGTGGAACTCAAACGCATCGTGGACCTTGATACCACTACTGACCGGGGAATAACACTTCCCGCCGGAATGCTCACCGATGACATTGCCGCAATTCTTGAAGACTCTGAAATAAATACCGTTGTTGAAGTAATCGGCGGTGAAAACCCGGCACGCAGCTTTATTGAAAAGGCACTCGAAGCCGGAAAGAATGTAGTTACCTCCAACAAGGAAGTAATCGCCAAGCACGGCAAGAGTTTTACCGATCTCGCGAAAAAAAACAATTGTACTATCCTCTATGAAGCGGCGGTGGGCGGCGGAATTCCCGTACTCCATGCGATCCGCAATTCCCTGTCGGCTAATCGTATCGAAAAGGTATTCGGTATCGTGAACGGGACGACCAACTTTATCCTTTCAAAGATGACGGAAACCGGCGCCGATTTCGGTGAAACCCTCAGGGAAGCGCAGGCGCTCGGCTACGCGGAGGCGGACCCCAAAAACGACGTGGAGGGCTATGACGCCGCCTACAAGCTTTCGATTCTTGCGTCGCTTGCGTTCCGTTGCTCGGTAAGCTTCAACGATATTTACCGCGAGGGCATTACCCGCATCTCGGCGGAGGATATCCGTTCCGCAGACCGGTTCGGCTACACCATCAAGATGCTTGCCATGGGTATCAATCACCCGGACGCCATCGAGCTCCGCGTGCATCCCGTCATGATAGAGAAAAACCATCCCCTTGCCACGGTTTCGGATGCCTTTAACGCGATTTATATCAAGGGCGAAAGCCTTGGTGAGTCCATGCTGTACGGCCGCGGGGCAGGGGAGCTTCCCACTGCTTCCGCCGTAGTAGGCGATGTGATGAACCTGGCGTTCCGGGGGGATACCGCATTCAGCCGGGATACCGAGTTCGCGCTGAACGAACGAAAGGTCATGTCCATCAATGAATGCTTCACCAGCTTCTTTATTCGCTGTGTGGTAGACGATGCGCCCGGTGTTCTCGCGAAGCTTTCGAACATTTTCGCGAACAACGAGGTGAGTATCCAGGCGATCCAGCAGATTGACGCCGAGGCCGGCAAGGCGACCATTACCATTGTAACGCATCGGGTAAATGAGGAAAAAATGCGCGCCGCGCTCAACGAGATTGAAGGTCTTCCCTGTGTGCAGGAAGTTGCCTCGGTTATCCGGGTTGGTCTCGGCGACGAACAACTGTGATTTGGTCACTTTACTTGTGTGCAATAATCCGCGAGATTTAACAGTATGACATACGACACAATAATCATTGGAAAAGGACCGGCGGGAATTTCCGCCGCGGTCTATCTCGTCCGGTCGGGGCATACGGTGCTCGTGCTCGGAAAAGACGCAGGAGCGCTCGAACGGGCGGAATCAATCGAAAACTACTACGGATTTCCCGAAACCCTGACCGGTGCAGAACTTGCCGCCCGGGGCGTAGCCCAGGCGGAACGGCTCGGCGCCGAAGTCCGGGCTGAAGAAGTGGTACATCTCGGCATGGAGGAGCTCTGGTCAGTCAAGACTGACAGCGGAAACCATACCGCAAAGACCGTACTCATTGCGACCGGTAAGGCGCGCGCCGCGCTCAAGGTACCCGGGTTTGAAGAATTCCGCGGACGGGGCATTAGTTTCTGCGTTACTTGCGACGGCTTCTTCTACCGGGGTAAAAAACTTGCCCTGCTTGGCGCAGGCGAATATGCCGCAAACGAATACGCCGAACTTGCCGCTTTTACGTCTGATCGTGTTGTGTTTACCAACGGCGCGGAGATAACCGGCCATTTCCCTGATGATACCCGTTTTGTCACCGAAAAAATAACCGCATTCTCCGGCGGGGACTCCGTTTCGTCCATTACCACGGAAGACGGAACTGAGCGTCCGGTAGACGGCGTCTTCGCCGCGCTCGGAACCGCTGGAGCCGCGAGCTTTGCGGCAACCCTGGGGATGGAGCTCAACGGTACGGATATTGTGGTGAATGACGAGTTCATGACCAACATTCCCGGTGTCTTTGCTGCCGGCGACTGTACCGGAGGATTTTTGCAGATCGCGAAGGCAGTTTCCGACGGCACCCATGCGGCGAAAGGCATAAACAGCTGGATCAAGAAGAACGGGTAGCAGCTGCCACGGGGTACCTCCTATTTACATAACAGGTGTAAATTGCTATATTTTGGACGATTAACCACGCCTCGTTATTTATTTTCCCCAGGAGGAACAGTATATGATAAAGACAATCAAGGATGTTGACCTTTCAGGCAAGCGCATCATCATGCGTGTAGATTTCAATGTGCCCATGAAAGACGGAGTTGTACAGGATGATACCCGTATTACCGCGGCGCTTCCCTCCATCAAATATATACTCGAGCAAAAACCCCGCTCAATCGTGCTCATGAGCCATCTCGGCGATCCCGCCAAGGACCCCAAGAAGGCCAAAGAGAAAGCGGAAAAAGACGGCAAGGCGTTTGACATGGACGCGTTCATCGCCGGCAAGCACCGCATGAAACCCGTTGCCGAGTATCTTTCCGGCAAGCTCGGTCTTCCGGTTGCCTTTGCCGATTCCTGCATCGGACAGAAAGCCGCTGTTGACGCGCTTCCCGAGGGCGGCATCCTCATGCTCGAAAATACCCGTTTCCACAAGGAAGAAACTTCCAAAGACCTTGCTGAACAGGAAGTGCTCGCAAAAGAACTTGCAGCGTACGGCGATGTCTATGTAAATGACGCGTTCGGAACCGCGCACCGTGCCCATGCCTCTACCGCGACCATCGCGAAGTTCATGCAGGTCAAGGTCGGCGGCTTCCTCATGGAAAAAGAGGTTGCATATCTCGAACCCATGGTTACCAATCCTCCCAAGCCCATGACCGCCATCATCGGCGGCGCGAAAGTTTCCTCGAAGATCGCGGTGCTCGAAAGCCTGCTCAAGAACGCCTCCGCCCTCATCATCGGCGGCGGTATGGCCTACACCTTCCTCAAGGCCCAGGGGCACACCGTGGGAAAATCCCTCGTTGAAGACGACTTTATCGATACCGCAAAAAGCCTTCTTTCCGCCGCTTCGGCAAAGAATGTCAAGATTATCCTTCCGGTAGACCATGTTTGCGGCGACGGCTTCGCTCCCGACACACCGGTTACCAATGTAGATGCGCTGGACATCCCCGACGGCAAGATGGGTATGGATGTTGGTCCCAAGACCCGGGCTATTTACAAGGAAACCATTCTCGCATCGAAGTCCATCGTCTGGAACGGTCCGGTCGGGGTATTCGAGTTTGACGCATTCGCGAAGGGAACCGGCGATGTAGCCCATCTCGTAGCCGACGCGACTGCCGCAGGCGCGATGAGTGTTGTAGGCGGCGGTGATTCGGTCGCGGCGGTCAACAAGTTCAACCTTGCTTCGAAGATGAGTCATGTATCAACCGGCGGTGGCGCCTCGCTCGAGTTCCTCGAAGGTAAGACCCTTCCCGGAATCGCCGCGCTTGAATCAAAATAAGTACACCAAATCAGGAGACTATACGATGAGAAAGAACTTTATTGCAGGCAACTGGAAAATGCACAAGACCACCGGTGAAGCGGTCGCTCTTGCCAAGGACCTCGTTTCCGCCCTCGCCGGCGGACCCAACAAATACATGATCGCTCCTTCATTTACCGCGCTCGACGCCGTATCGAAGGTCGTTTCCGGAACCAATATTCTTCTCGGCGCACAGAACATGAGTACCGACGAGCAGGGCGCGCACACCGGCGAGGTGTCCGTCCTCCAGCTCAAGGACCTCGGCGTCCAGGTGGTCATTCTCGGTCACTCCGAGCGCCGCCACACCTACAGCGAAACCGACGACATGATCAACCGCAAGGTGAAGCTCGCGCTGAGCCACGGCCTTGAAGTAATCCTCTGCGTGGGAGAACTCCTGGAAGAACGCGAAGCCGGAAAAGCGGAAGCAGTGTGCGAAGAACAGACCCGCAAGGGCCTTGCCGGTGTTTCAGCTGATGATCTCAAGCGCGTAACCATCGCCTATGAACCCGTTTGGGCAATCGGAACGGGAAAAACCGCGACTCCCGAAGACGCGGATGCCATCCATGCCTTTATCCGCAAGGTTGTCGGCGAAATGTACGGTGCGGACGCTGCTGCTGCCATGGTTATCCAGTACGGCGGTTCAATGAAAGCGGAGAACGCCGAAGCGCTTCTGGCCAAGGAAAACATTGACGGCGGTCTTATCGGCGGAGCCGCGCTCAAGGCTGATACATTCGCTCCCATCGCTCTGTGCAAGTAAGATCGTCTCTTGCATAACCGCGGGCATTTGGGTATAGTAAGGTCCGAAATATTACTTGGAGTTTCATATGGCAATAATTGGTGCGGTTTTACTGGTGTTCTTTGTGATTGTATGTGTCCTCATTGTTATTCTGGTATTGCTCCAGAATGAAGAGGGCGGCGGGCTTGGCGGTCTCTTCGGAGGCGGCAGCAACTCAGCGTTCGGATCACGTTCCGCCAGTGTGCTCACGAAGGCAACCTATGTTGTCGTTACCCTGTTTTTTATTACGGCCTTTCTTCTTGCCTTTATCCACAAGAGTCCGTCCGACAAGGGCCTTGAGGAAGCTGCACGCATAGAGCAGGCTGATACGGATTCTGAATGGTGGAACGATGATACTGCCGCCACAGAAACCGCTCCCGAAGCGTCAGCCGCGGAATAAGCGGAGTTTTTGATGGTATTGGGCAGCATTTTTTCTCCCTCCTTGATCAAGGTAGATCTGGAAAGTGAGGACAAGAACGAAGTTTTTGAAGAACTGGTAGAGGTATTCGTCGCGAATAACCCGCATGTATCCCGTTTGGATCTCCTGGACGCGATACGTGCACGGGAAGACAAGCAGTCGACCGGTATCATGCGGGGTATTGCCATCCCGCATGGCCAGCTCGACAGCATCTCCGGCGTAAAGGGTGTGATCGGTATATCCCGGAACGGAATCGAATACGATTCTCTGGACGGGGAACCGGTTCATCTGGTATTCATGCTTTTTTCATCCTGTTCTTCCTGTTCGTTTCATCTGGGTGTTCTGCACCGGGTTGCGACACTTCTCAAGGACCCCGCCTTCTTCCCGTCCATGCTTGAACAGCGGTCATCGGAAGGAGTATATTCAACAATCTGCAAGTATGAGGATGTGCTACTGTCAGCATTCGTATAAGTGATCCGGGACAAGTTTCCTGAAGCGGCGCTCCGGCCGTCATGACCGGCACCGAAACATGTGAGGTGACCCTGATGGAACAAGATGTTATTAGTCATTTGATTGACGTTGAACGCTCGGCGTTTGACCTGATGATGGATGCCCAAAACGAAGCCGATAAGCGCAAAACAGCGGCAAGAGAAGAGGCCGAGCAGAAATTCCGTTCGGCGTACGAAGCCATTGTCGCAGAACTGGAAACAGGATTGGACAAACAGAAGCGGGAATGCGACGCATCCCGTGATACGGAATATGCCGAACTGCAGGCTCGCCTTGAATCCATTGAACAGGACAGGGGCGCGTTTTCAGGATATCTTGATTCTCTCTTTCCCGGTGCCTGATTCATGGACCGATTCGCCGCCGATTCCTATGTATATGCAAAAGCAAGCGGTATTTATGCCCGTTCTTTCGTAGGAAAACGGACCCCGCGCCTGTTTGAGGCAAAACGCCTCCGTGATCTCTGGACAACACTCTTCAACGATGAAGTTCCCCTGGTTCCTGAAGGATTACTGACGCTGTATCTCGAACGGCGGGCGGAACAAAAAGCGGTTGACGAATTTATTACACTCCTTTCCTCGTACGACACACCGGATCCTTTATCGAAAGCCCTTCTTTCCTTCTACGACTACAACAATCTCAAGGCTGCGGTTACCGCCGTTATCACCGGAGAGAAAGATCCTCCGTTCATGGTGGACTTGAAGCAATTTTCAATTCTTGACCGGACAAAGTGGCCCGATATCGCTGAGATGACCAAAAACGGACCGCTCGCCTGGTTTAACCGTGTCCCAAAAGAAGCGGAACACCTCGCCTGGGAGAACCGGCTAGATCATGAGTATTACCGGTCCGTGTGGCGTGCTTTCCTCCAGCTTTCCGGCAAGGATCGGGCCGCGACGGAAAACCTTATCCGTGAAGAGATAATTCTGCAAAACATAGTCTGGGCGATGCGCCTCGTTTCGTATTACAATACCAGTGCGGACGAAATTGAATCAATGCTGGCCGGTCATGATGAACCGGAATCCACCCGTGAAATTCTTTGCGGGCCGGCCCTTTCCGTGCTTGACCGCGCGTTTGATTCCCATGCCGACTGGACCGGCTGGAAATACGGATGGTTGCTGAATCCCCATGAAGAGGGATTCCCCTGGACGCTTGATCCCCGCTGGGCGCAGTTAACCGCGGACAAGTACTTGTTCCGGACAGCAATGTCCCTGTTTCACCAAAATCCGTTCACCGTGGGTGTGCTGGTTTCGTTTCTCAAGATTAAACAGCTGGAGGACCAGATGATCCGTGTCGCCGCTGAGGGACTTCGTCTCGGGGCAAATGAAACCCAGTTGAATGAATATGTGAGGGATATCTTTAATGCTTAGAACATCGAAGATGAAGCTCGTGGAACTGATGATCCTCAAACAGGACATTGACCGTGTACTCGAGTATCTCGGCAAGAACGCCAATTTCCAGATTCAGAACGAGACTGATTTTTCCGGAGCTGACCACAATAATTCTTACAGCGAGATGGTAGCAAATCTTCAGGGGGTCCGTACGTACCTCGGTATTCCCGATGTTTTTGAGTATACCCCTGAAACAACACTCCCCACAGAAGACGATGATCGCTCGGCGCGGCAGATTCTGGCGGATGTGGAGGATCTGAGGGCTCGTGAGATGGAAGCCCTGGATCATAAAAAACGGGTAACCAACGCGTACGACGAGGCAATGGCTTTCGCGAACCTTAAAGTTGCCTACAGTGAATTTGAACATCTCACCTTTTTGTCGATGCGGTTCGGAAAGATTGATCCCCAGTACCTGGATGAGCTCAAATTCGCGGTCGGCGACCGCGGCGTAATCATTCCGCTCGGTGAGGACCATACGCGCATTCTCGCCGCCTCCTCCAAAAAAGGGCGGTTCGCGCTTGATACCGAACTGAAACGATACGGATTCATACCCCTCGATATCCCCACGGATTTCAAGGGAATTCCCGATGATGTCATTGAAGGGCTCAAGGCGCAGGTTGCCGAGTCAAATGACGAAGCGGTGCGGGTGATCGAAGACCGGACCCGGTTCGCGTCGATTCATAGGGCAGAAATCATCCGGCTCCTGTTAACCTTTTCTCTTGCCGCTGGAGTACAGGCGGTCCGGGAGTCCCTGGAATCAACCCAGCTGGTTTACCGCATTCTCGGCTGGATAGCCGCGGATGACAGTACCACCCTCATGCAGGATCTGGATAACTGTACCGAAGGAAGGATTGCCATCCGGGTGTACGAACCCGAAGAAGTACCGTCCGTACAGGCCGGCAGGGAAAAAGTACCGGTCCGCTACCGGCACGGAAAGTTCGTAAAAAGTTTTGAACGCATGATTTTCAGTTACGGGGCGCCCCTGTACGGAACCATTGATCCTACCCCGGTGGTCGCCTTTTTCTTTACCCTGCTGTTCGGGATCATGTTCGGCGACGCCGGACAAGGACTGGTCTTTCTTCTCGTTGGCTTTCTTCTGATCAAGAAACTGATTCCTCCCCTGTACCAATGGAATCATTTCGGACCCATATTTGTCGCGATCGGCATATCGAGCACGATAATGGGTCTGCTAACGGGAGAGTTCTTTGCCAATTCAACCCTGCTTGCACCGTTCGGCCACTGGGTCACCGGTTTGTGGGGTGAGCCGCGTCACGCGATACTGGAAATGATGCCGAGCAAGGACTCCCTGGACAAACTGATATATTTCTTCGGGTTTACGCTCTGTATCGGATTCGTCATCAACTCGATAGGACTGATCATAAACATCATCAACCAGTTCTCGCTGGGACGGCCGGCAAAAGCCATCTTCAGTAAAACCGGATTGCTGGGCGCCTTCTTTTTCTGGTATTCCGTATTCATGATCGTCCGGATTCTGGTGTTCTCGATTCCCTTCGTCTGGATAGACGCAGTGGTGCTGGGAACAATCCTTCTGGGTCTTTTCTTTGCCGAGCCCTTCAGCCGGCTTGTGGAAGGACATCGGCCCATTCTTGAGAACGGGCTTTTTTCGGCCATGATCGAGGGTGTCGTTGAAGTTCTGGAAGTGGTTTCCACCAATATTTCGAACTCGGTCAGTTTTCTCCGTGTCGGAGCGTTCGCGCTTTCCCACGCGGTATTAAGTTTCATCATTTTCACCATGTCGGATCTGGTAGGCGGGTCGCTTTCCGCCGGAGGTCTGATAATCGGTATATTCGGCAATCTGGTCATCATTGTTCTGGAAGGGCTCATTGTTACCATTCAGGTAATACGTCTCCAGTACTATGAATTCTTTTCAAAGTTCTTTACTGAAACCGGGAGGGAATTTACGCCCTTCAGATTTACTTACAAGGAGAAATGACATGAATCGTAAATTGTTAATTGCTGCGGGATTCATAGCTGCAGGCGTGCTGGTTTTCGCCAATGAAGGTGCCGCTACACCGGAAGCCGCGGCCGCTACGTCTTCGGCTTTCAAGTACATTGCCGCCGCCATCGCCGTCGGTATTGCCTGTATCGCCGGAGGAATGGCTGTTGGACGCATCGGCGCCGCGGCCATGGGAGCCATGAGTGAAAACGCCGAACTGTCCGGAAAGGCGTTGCCCTTCGTCGGTCTTGCCGAAGGAATTTGTCTCTGGGGCTTTCTGGTCGCGCTTCTGATCATTCTCTTTTAACGCAGGGCTTGTTGTGAAGTACTGGATAATCGGGGAACGCGAGCTTGTGCTCGGCTTTTCTCTGGTTGGCGTCCCGGGTACGGTCGTCCGTAACCGGGAAGAAGCCCTCGACGCTTTTTACCGGGTAACCGGCCGTGGAAGCCTCCTTGCCGGTGGCGCACCGGTTGCCGAAGATCGTGCGAAGGTGCTGATCCTGACCGAGGAAGCGTCCGCCATGCTGGAAGAAGAAGTCCGCGAATGGCAGATGAGCGCCGAATATCCGCTCATTGTTGAAATACCCGGCCTGCATGGGCATCTGCCCGGGCGGAAAACCCTTACCGATTCCATTCGGGAAGCGATCGGTATACGTGTATAGAGAGATTTGATAATGGAAGAGCTACGTTCTACGGAAATACTTGACCGGGAAATACAGGATGACGCCCGGCGAAAAGCGGAAAAGATACTCAAAGACGGCGAGAAGGAAGCCGGCAGAATTCTTGACGACGTTTCCCTTCGTATCGAAACGATACGCGAAGAGAAACGCCGTGAATATGAACGTATGGCCGAATCCTATCGCGCGGACACCGGATCCGCCATCCCGCTGGAAAAACAGCGGCGGATTGTCTCGTTTGTTGATACCGCGGTCATGAACGCGCTTGCCGACTGGTTTGAAGGAATCAGTCACGAGCGGCGCCTTAAAATATATGCCGGAATGATCACAAAGTTCCGGTCAATTCTTGCGGACAAATCCGTAACGGTCCGCTTTATCGGCTATGATACGGCGAAGGTGGGAGAACTCCTGTGCGGCATTTTTGAATCAGACTCGCAGTGCTCGGTTCAGGAACTGTCCGCCGAGGAAGCGGCGAAGCTCGGTTTTTCCGACGGCTTCTATCTTGAAACGGCGGACCGGGCCATAGTATGCCGTGCGACACGCGAGGAGCTTTTTGCCGAACTCATGGACGGGTATCGTCAGGAACTCGCTCTGGCGCTCATGGGCGGGAGGTTGCCTGAATGAACGAAATTATACAGGGAACGGTAACCCGAATATCAGGCCCGATCGTATATGCCTCCGGACTTGAATCGTGCGGATTGTACGACGTGGTGTATGTGGGAAAATCCTCCCTGATCGGTGAGATTATCCGTCTTCGAGACGGCATCGCGACCATACAGGTCTATGAAGATGATACCGGTATGCGTATCGGTGAAACGGTTGAATGTCATCTCCGACCGCTTTCGGTTCGGCTGGGACCCGGACTCGTTGGGACCATCTACGACGGAATCCAGCGTCCCCTGAAGACACTTTTTGACTCGTCCGGGTCATTTCTCCTTCCCGGCGTCAGAAGCGTACCGCTTGATGAAACGAAAAAATGGCATTTTACCCCGGCAGCCGCCGGGCAGGATATACATACGGGTTTCGTACTTGGAACGGTCCGCGAAACCGAATCGGTAGTGCACAAGATCATGGTGCCCCCGACCATTCTCGGTACCAAGCTTGTCTGGATCGCACCGGAAGGCGACTATACCATAGACGAACCCATCGCGAAGACAGACCAAGACGAAACAATTTTCATGGCCCATTACTGGCCGGTGCGGAAACCCCGCCCATACCGTGAAAAGCTTTCCGTGTCCGAACCGCTCATTACCGGACAGCGGGTTATCGACGTGTTCTTCCCCCTTTCAAAGGGAGGCACCGCCGCGATTCCCGGCGGATTCGGCACCGGTAAAACAATGACCCAGCACGCGGTCGCCAAATGGTGCGACGCGGACATCATCGTGTATATCGGCTGCGGCGAACGCGGAAACGAAATGACGGACGTTCTATCCGAATTTCCCGAACTCATCGATCCCCGAACGGGACGGTCCCTCATGGAACGGACCATCCTCATTGCGAATACCTCGAACATGCCGGTCGCGGCGCGTGAAGTTTCCCTGTATTCCGGCATAACGCTCGCTGAATATTACCGCGACATGGGTATGGATGTTGCCATCATGGCCGACTCCACCAGCCGCTGGGCGGAAGCGCTGCGCGAGCTTTCAGGTCGCATGGAAGAAATGCCCGCGGAAGAAGGATTTCCCGCTTATTTGCCCACCCGGCTTGCCGAGTTTTATGAACGCGCCGGCCGCATCACCGCGCTCTGCGGAGATGGGGGATCGGTTTCCATTATCGGCGCGGTTTCTCCGCCCGGAGGCGACTTCTCCGAGCCGGTTACCCAGCATACCAAACGCTTTATCCGCTGTTTCTGGGCGCTTGACCGGGATCTCGCGAACGCGCGGCACTATCCGGCCATCGGCTGGATAGAATCCTATTCGGAATACGCCGATGAAATTCGCCCCTGGTGGGATCGGCTTGATCCGCGCTGGAACGATGTCCGCCTCAAGGCGCTTGATCTGCTCAAGCGGGAACAACGCCTTGAACAGATTGTCCGCCTCATCGGGCCGGACGCGCTGCCGGACACGGAGCGCATCATTCTGGTCGCCGCTGAAATGATCAAGAACGGGTTTTTGCAGCAAAGCGCCTTTGACGAGACCGACATGTTCTCCGTTCCGGAAAAACAAATCATGATTCTCGCCATCATCATGGAATTTTACCGGCGTGCCCGGAGCATTATCCGCAACGGTGCGCCCCTGGAAAAACTGGTGAATCTTCCCTGCCGGGAGGATATCGTCCGTATTAAAACCACCTATACTAACGAGGATCTTGCGGGAATTACCGGTGTGGAAACCCGCATGAACCAGCAGCTTGATGAACTGGAACGGTTGTACCGGAAGGCGGAACTTGTATGAGAGGTGTTGAATACCGGGGCGTCGAATTGGTTGACGGTCCCATTGTCATAGTCAAGAGACGGGAAAACGTGTCGTACGGAGAGATCGTGTCCGTACGCGACATCCGGGGAGCGGTACGTACCGGCCGGGTTATCGATGTGTCCGACGACGTCTGTGTCGTACAGGTCTTCGGTTCAACTTCGGGGCTTTCGCTTGATGAAACGACTGTTGAATTCCTTGAAACTCCGATGGAGCTTCGGGTCTCCGAAGGACTCATGGGCCGCATTTTCAACGGCCTCGGAAAGCCGATAGACGGGTATCCCGAACTCTACTCGTCGAAAATGATCAATGTAAACGGGTATCCCATCAATCCCTATGCGCGTATTTATCCCCGAGATTTTATCCAGACCGGCATATCGGCCATAGACGGCATGAATACCCTCATTCGCGGACAAAAGCTTCCGGTGTTCTCAGGGAACGGTCTGCCCCATAACCGGCTTACCGCCCAGATTATCCGTCAGGCGAAAATTCTTTCGGCCGACGAGAGTTTCGTGATGGTTTTTGCCGGCATGGGTATCAAATACGACGTTGCACGTTTTTTCATCGACAACTTCGAAAAATCGGGGGTACTCTCCCGTGTAGCCATGTTCCTGTCCCTCGCGGACGCGCCGTCCATCGAGCGCATCATAACGCCGCGCTGCGCCCTGACCGCGGCTGAATACCTCGCGTACGAAAAGAACATGCATGTACTCGTGGTGCTTACGGACATGACCAACTACTGTGAGGCGCTTCGCGAAATCTCGACCACCCGAGGGGAAGTACCCGGACGGAAAGGGTATCCCGGCTATCTGTATTCCGATCTCGCCGAGCTCTATGAGCGGGCGGGGCGCATAAAGGGTTCTGAGGGGTCCATTACCCAGATTCCCATACTTACCATGCCCAACGACGACATCAGTCACCCCATTCCGGACCTTACCGGTTATATTACCGAAGGCCAGATCGTGCTTGGCCGCGAGCTTTCGCAAAAAGGGGTGTATCCGCCGGTTGCCGGGCTTCCGAGCCTTTCCCGTCTCATGAAGGACGGTATCGGCGAGGGTATGACCCGGGAAGACCACAAGGATGTCTCGAGTCAGCTTTTTGCCGCGTATTCCAAGGTAAAGAACATCCGCAACCTCGCGTCGATCATCGGCGAGGAAGAGCTTTCGGACACGGATAAAATGTACCTCCGCTTCGGCGAACTGTTTGAACAACAGTTTCTTTCCCAGGGTGAGTTCGAGAACCGGAGCATTGGCGAGACCCTCGATATCGGTTGGTGGGTTCTTTCCTATCTGCCGCGGAACGAGCTGTACCGGATCAAGCCTGAATTCATCGAAAAATACATGCAGAACGCGGTTGATACCTACGGTTCGCGCGATCCCGCGCTGACAAAGAAGGCGGGTAGTTAACCATGGCCCGGTTACCGGTAGCGCCTACAAAGTCGAATCTTCTCACCATGAAGGAACAGCTGTCCATTGCCCAGGATGGGTATGATCTGCTCGAACAAAAGCGCGAGATCCTGGTTATGGAGCTCATGCAGATGGTGGAAAAGGTCAAGCTTCTGGAAAACGACATTGAAAAACAGATTGACCGGGCGTATCCCTCGCTCAGGAACATGTTCATGACCGTTGGACGCAATCGTACGGAACGGGTGGCGAAAACGGTCAATTACGACTATGATATACGTGAAAAGCGGGTCATTCTTGCCGGTATGACCTTTTCAACGGTGTCGGTCGAGCTTCCACGGAGAAAGCTTGCCTGGTCCTATTTAAATTCGTTTGCAGATTGTGACAAAGTCATGATAGACTTTTTCGAGTTGCTTCGTCTGCTTACCGAGATGGCTTCCATCCGGACCATCGTCTGGCGGCTTGCGAAAGAAGTCAAAAAGACCCAGCGCCGGGTTAACGCCCTCGACAAACAGGTTATCCCGCAAACCCGTGAAACCAAGACATACATTGAAAGTATTCTTGAAGAACGGGAACGTGAGAGCATTTTCGTCCTGAAAGCGCTGAAGTCCAGGAGTGGGGGCTCCCGGAAATGATAAAACCACTGTTTCAAAACATACTGGTCATGGTTAATGGCACAGACGCCTCAATCAATGCGGTCCGCTATGCCGTTCTTATGGCAAAGCTCTACCGCTGCCGGGTCTACGCGACCTATGTGGTAGATACCGCAACCATCAAACAGCTAACGCTTAACCGTATCTTTATCGAGGAAGAAAGCCGTGAATATGAGCAGAGCCTCGAAGACAACGGAAAACGCTATCTTTCTTTTGTGGAAGAGATGGCCCAGGCCAAGGGAGTAAAGGTGGAAACCGAACTTCGGCGCGGGGCGATCTGGTCCGAAGTTGTGGCTTCGGCAGAAGAAAAAAAGATAGATGTTATTCTGCTTGGCGGTCACGATAGTGAAAGCGGAGACGAGAAAGAGATCATTTCGGCTTCGTACCGTTCAATCATGCTGAACGCGCGCTGTTCGGTGCTCATCGTCAAAGAGCGTCTGATAGAACAGTTATTCAAACTTGCCTGATGCTACCGGGAGAAATATAATGCGAGTTGCGATTCTACATTTTCTTGACAACCCCACGAAAGCCGACGAAGCCGTTCTTGAGAACGTAAAAGAAGCTTCAGGTAAAAACGGGAATACAGTCACGGTTATCAATGCACTCAAGGATGCCTCTGCAAACACGTTGATGATGCACGAGTATATAGCGGTCGTAATCCGACCGGAAGGTATTTTATCCGCGCGTGTTCCCGACGCGGTACAACGGTATTTCCGCGGAAGCGGATCCCTGTCCGGGAAAAAGGGCTGCGCCCTTGTACTCAAGTCGGGACTTCGTTCGGGGAAAACCTGCAGAAACCTCATGGAACTGCTAGAAGCCCAGGGGCTGTTGCTCGATTACTTTGACGTGATTTTCGATGCGGCGCATGCCCTGACCGCAGGTGCAATGGTAGGCTGAACCAACCGTGCAGAACTGTTACGAGATACTCGGCATACCGGCAACGGCATCCGCGGCCGAGGTAAAGCGTTCATACCGGCGCCGGGCAAAGGAATTGCATCCCGACATACCCGATACACTGCGGTCCTCCGCCGAACGCGCGGAACGCATGCGGGAACTTATCAAGGCGTATGAAACTCTGTCCGATCCGGAACGGCGAGCCGAATTCGATGCGCTGTACAGTGTATACCGTCGGTCCCGGGGTATGGATCGCCATGGAGGGTTTGACTACCGTTCATGGCTCATGGAACGGACAGACCAGGAAAGCCGGGCAAAGTTGATTTTCTTTGATCTGTTTCATGAACTGGAAGATGAAGCCGTACAGGAGTATCGAACCCGCCGCGGGGATTCCGGCGGGTTCGTCCTTTCCGCTCATTTTGCCCGGGAAGATTTCATGGACTGCGCCTTCGTTCTCGCGGAGGAACTCGTAATTCGTGAAGAGTACTATGAAGCGTTTTTATTACTCGAGGAAGTAATAGAGTTTGAACGTGAACGGGCGTATTTCCGGCATTTTTTTCCTGAAGTACTGTCATTCGCGCGGGGTATCGTCCGGAATCATCTTGCCGGTACCCTGTCCGACGAGCTTGCGCTGGACTGTCTTGAATCCGCGCTGGAACTGGGGTTCGGAAAAAAGGATGACGCGGTTATCCTGAAACTTATGGCTCAATGTTATGAGCGGATCGGAGACATTCCGACCGCCCGTGTCTGTCTTGAAGAAGCGCTCCGGCGCGAACCGTTCCTTACGGGAACGAGGGATTTACGGCGCCGCCTCGGCTGTTGACCGTAACCCGGGGGAGGATTGATGATCAGAATTAAGAACGAAAAACAGATTGACGGTATACGCCGTTCCTGCAAGCTGCTTGCGCGGTTGTACCGTGAGCTCGTGCCCGGGGTCAAAGCCGGTATGACTACCTGGGATATTGACAAACTCTGTGTGGATTTCATTACGGCGCACGGGGGCACCCCCGCCTGGTATTCCCAGGATTTTCCCGGTGCTGCGTGTATTTCGGTTAATGATGAGGTAATTCATGGGATACCGTCAAAAAAACGTGTGATTCAGGAAGGTGATCTTGTGTCCCTGGATATCGGTATTGATCTTGACGGATATATCAGCGACTCAGCGGTAACGGTTCCGGTCGGGAAGATTTCTGAGCGGGAACGTCTGCTTGTTGATACTACAACCAGGGCTCTTGAAGCGGGAATCGCGGCATGCCGGAAGGGAAACCGTATCGGCGACATATCCCGTGCCGTATACGATGTCGCGACCGCGCAGGGTTTCGGTGTTGTCCATGAATACTGCGGACACGGGGTGGGGTTGAGTGTTCACGAAGATCCGCAGATTCCCAATGTGCCGGAACGCGGACCGAATCCCCGGATTGTGCCGGGAATGGTACTGGCCATTGAACCCATGATCAACATGGGAACCGGTGACATCGTTCTCCATGAGGACGGTTGGACCGTTCTCACCGCGGACGGTGAAGTTTCCTGTCACATGGAGCACACGGTTGCCGTATTTGAGGATCATACCGAAATTCTCACCATGCTCGGTCCTGAAGACGAGTAAAAAATTCGCATCAGATGTAACCCGATTACCCCCAAATGGTATTAGATTACTGAGAGACAGTAAAAACAGTTAGTACACGTATGCGGAGGTGTTATGAAACATACTAGTAGAAAAGCAGGAAAGCTGCTTCTCGTATCGGCAGCAGCCTTTTTTACCTTTGCGTTGGTTGTTCTCGCCTGCACCCGGATACCGGGTTCAGCCCAGACCGCTTTTGCAGACAGCCTTGAAGTGAAGCCCATACCCGAGGAAAGCATTTCCCTTCTTGAGGGGATGCAGCAGGCCAACCGGGCTGTCGCATCCGCCGTATTGCCCGCCGTGGTAACTCTGGATGTTGTTGAGACCAAGACCGTACCTTCTACGCCCCTTGAGGGCTTCCCCTGGTTCTTTTTCAGGGGTCCCGGGGATGAGGACGATAATGGTGAGAATGAAAAACCACGGCAGCGTGAGTATCGGGCGGAAGGACTCGGTTCCGGCGTGATTGTCCGGAAAACCGGCAACACCTACTACCTCTTTACCAACCAGCATGTTGTGGGCACCGCGAGCGAAATCAAGGTAAAGCTCTTTGATGAACGCGAGTTTACCGGAAAGCTGGTCGGAGGCGATGAACGGAAGGATATTGCGCTCGTTTCCTTTGAATCCGACGATGCGGATATCCCGGTTGCCGTTCTGGGCGACTCGGATACCGTGAGCACCGGAGACATTGTATTTGCCTTTGGAGCGCCGCTCGGGTACATGTCGTCGGTTACTCAGGGTATTGTCAGCGCGGTAGGCCGTTCAGGCGGACCGAACAATAACATCAACGACTTTATTCAGACTGACGCCGCGATCAACCGGGGTAACTCCGGCGGTCCGCTCGTAAATATCTACGGGGAAGTTATCGGGATAAACTCCTGGATTGCCTCATCGACCGGCGGATCACAGGGGCTCGGGTTCTCGATTCCCGTAAATAATGTACGCAAATCAATTGACGATTTTATCAAAACGGGCAAGATCCGCTATGGATGGCTCGGTGTGTCACTCGTCTCGGCCAATCAGGAGTTGCTTGAAGAAATCGGTATTGATGAAACTCGCGGCGCTCTCGCGTCCCAGATATTTATCGGCTCTCCCGCGGAAAAGGGCGGCATGGTTCCGGGCGACTTTGTGGTATCGCTGAACGGCCGCGAAGTCCGGACCGTGGACCAGCTGGTTCGCGATGTTGGCGATCTTGAAAGCGGGGAAACCGCCGTATTTGAAGTTATTCGTCAGGGAAAGAAAAAGAAGATAACCGTGCGCATTGAAGAGCGCAAAGAAGGCCTTGTGGCCGATGCTTCAAAACTCTGGCCTGGATTCATTCCGATTCCCCTCACGGAAGATATCCTCAAGGAACTCAAACTTGATAATGATTTGAAAGGGGTTCTTGTACACGGTGTTCAGGCAAAAAGCCCTGCCGCGGTCATGGGGCTTCAGAACGGAGATGTTGTTACCGCGGTCAACGACAAAACGGTGAAAAATATCGGAGAGTTCTACCGGTACATCGCGGACAGTTCCGTGAAGGAAGTATGGTTCGATGTTCTCCGTGAAGGACAAACGGTTTCAACCATGCGCTACAAGAAGTAGCAACATAAGATTCAAACAGGGGCATTTGTCGCGGCGCGGCAAATGCCTTTTTTTGTTTTCTCTTGAGCAATCGTCAAAAAGCGGTTACAGTAAAGGGCACAAGAGGTTTACGTATGCACAAAGAATTCTTACCCTACGAAACTGTCCGCAACAACGCGCTCAAGATGGCCTACAAGATTTATAACGACGGCTTTGTGCCCGACGTCATTTATGTTTCCCTCCGGGGCGGGGCGTATCTTGCCAATGTTGTCAGCGAGTTTTTCAAGATTGTACGTCGGGATACCCATCCGGTACTCTATGCCGCCGTTGTCGCGCGGTCCTATTCGGATATTCGTCAACGAGACCGGGTTATGGTGGACGGGTGGACTTATTCTCCGGAACACCTTCGTCATGGAGACCGCATCCTGCTTATCGACGATATTTTTGATACCGGAAAGACCATCAATCATCTCGTTGAAATACTGCTGGAAAAAGGCATCCCCCGCAGGGATATCAAGGTTGCCGTCCACGACTACAAGTATTTTTCATTTCATGAGGAGCAGCTCCCCATTCAACCGGACTATTGGTGCAGAAAACACATCATTGATAAACCCGAGGATGACTGCTGGATTCATTACATGAGCCATGAACTGATCGGATTGAGCGAAAAAGAACTCGAGGAAAATTACTACCGTCAGGATCCCGAGCTTAAACCCATTCTTTCGCTGTTGAACGGAGTGTAATGAAACCGGGAAGGCATGTGATCGGAAGTGTAAAACCGGCTCTCACGGTACTTCTCCTGCTGGCGGGTTTCCTGCTTCATGCTGAACACGGGGTAACCGTGATTCCCGTTCCCGGCTCTTATGCGACTGATCAGTTGCTTTCCATACGAACCCCGCCTGACGCCCGTCTTACGGTGTACCTTGACGGGAAACGGCTCGACGATATCGCATCACCCCTGTTGCTCTACGCAGAATACGGTGAGCAGCGTTCCTACCGCATTCAGACAGAACTTCGCAGCCTCGATCCGGATTCGCCGCTTCTTGAATCCCGGGTTTTTGAATGGATAATTGACAAAAAACAGCCGGCTTCGCCGCGCTTTGTGCTTAACCGGGTCGACGGTGGCGCACAGGCAAGAATACGTTCAGACGAACCGGCGGTTATGCACTATGTGCTTTATCATCCGTATTACCAAGCGGTATCCCGGGGTTCCGTTTCCGATCGTGACTCTGTGTTTATTCCCGAGGACACGGTTATCTGCGCCTTCGCGGAAGACCGTGCCGGGAACCGGAGTCTGCCGTCGTCGGCAACCGCAGAAAACGGCGTACATGCGGGGAAACCCTTTGTTATGGTGAATCCTGTTCCCGGTTCCTGGGCGAATCGTCAGACACTGCTGCTTGATACCCGGCCGGAAACGGAGATTCGGTATACAACCGATGGAAGCGATCCGCTTGTTTCGGGAAAGACCTATAACGGACCGGTACTTCTTGATGAATCGGGTCCGGTAACGCTCCGGGTAAGCGCCCGGGGAGCCGATGGCACGCCGTGGACCGAAACAGTCTTGTATACGGTTGCTGAACAAGCATCCGTCCTGGATCAGTCGATATCGCTTACCGATGGAGTATTCGAGGCCGGTCCATTTTATGAAGCAACCCTTCCCGAAGGATTTACCGCAACAATCGGAAATCCATGGAATTCCGGTCAGCCCCGCAAGAGTCTTCTTTTTACCGTTCCCGAGGGAGTTCGCCGCATGTATCCGGTTACCGTCCGCAACGGTGCCGTTTACTGGCGCTGGATTTGTGCCGTCGGAACTTCGCCGTCTGCCCTGCCGTCCGAAAAGACGGACGGAGAGAACCCCCTTCAACCGAAAGTCTCGATTCACGACTGGCATTTCTTTTCCGTATCCCATTCCGCACCGGTTTTTTATTCTCGTGACGGATCTTCATGGACACAGTACACTGAGCCGGTTGTTCTTGACCGGAAGAAAGATGCCGTCATTCACTGGTATTCCCCGTCATGGGATGGCGGAAAGGTTCGCACCATTTCGCTTCCGGCAAAACCGCAGTTATCCGGACTTCCGGCCGGCGGCGTAACGGCGAATCCCGTTTTTCTTTCCGCCAGTGCGTCTCCCTTTACGTTGTATTATTCAACCGGCGGGGATTTTCTTCCCGGACCTCCGGTATATGAACATTCGCCGGTTCTTGCAAGCGGTCTGTTGCTGGAAACACCGCACGGCGCCTCCGAAACCTGTACTGTTCGTCTGGCTGCGTATCATGACGGTATCATGCACGGTGAACTTACTGCCCGGTTTACACTGGACCGAAAACCGCCCCGTGTTCCTTCTCTCGGAATTCCTGCAGATCTTTCATGGTCGCGTGAACCTTTGCCGCTTCGTGTGAGCGGTGAGGACATGGTACAGGTTTCCCTGGTTCCGGAGCAGTATGAACATACCGGATCAGCCTGGGTATTAACCGGTAATCCGGCGAAGTCAATTACCTATACGATACGGTCGTTTTCCGTTGACCGCGCCGGAAACCGCAGCCCGATAGTTGAACAAACAATGACTATTGACCGGAATGCGGTGTATGTCGATTCGGGGTACCGCGGTACGCTCCCTTCCGACGGGAGTCCTTCAGCGCCATTTACCGATCTTGATTCAGCGCTTGACCTTGTCGAGGGGCCGGATCCCTGGCGTATACTGGTACGAGGCTCTGTTGCCCTGGAACGTCCGCACACGCTTCGTTCATCAGTTTCGCTTATAGGGACTAAAGCGGTACTTCAAGCCGGTCCGGCTGCGGTGCTTCGTTCGTATTCGAACAATCTTTCGCTGTCGGGAATCACTCTTGAACGGAACGGCCGTGAAATAGACCGGACTCAGCAGGTTTCGCCGGTTCCGCTCATGGAAGTAGCGAACGGAACGCTTTCCATTGACGAGTGTGCAATCCTTGATCGTACCGCAACAAACGCGCCGGTTATTCGCGTCGAGAATTCACATGCTACATTCAAATCCGTGAAAATACACACTGAATCGGTAGACTACGGAACCGCAGTGGATGTTCGAAACTCGAATTTCCATGTTCGGGATTGTCACATTGAATCCTCTGCGCGCATTGTATCCGCTGTCGCGGTAACGGGCGGTCGCGCGACGTTCATCAATTCGGATATTGTCGTATCCGCGGAACGGGCTGCGCGGGCGATTGAATGCTGGGGTTCACGGCTCGTGATTTCGGGACTTCGTCTGGTTCGATCGGGGACGACCGGTACCAATGCCGACACGGCGTTGTGGACGGACCGGAACACCGTTATTGTATCGGAAAAGGCATTTGACGTAACCGGATTCCGCTATCGGAAAAAGTCCGGAGAGCGCTGAAATGGCCGGTGACACTTGTCTCGTCTGCGGTCTCGATGAAGCCGGGCGGGGTCCCATGGCCGGACCGGTATGCGCTGCCGCTGTTATTCTACCGGCGGATTTTGATTTGTCCCTGCTTAATGACTCAAAAAAGCTTACAGAGACCAAGCGTGAACGCGCGATGCGGGAAATAATGCTGCATGCGTCTGCCTGGTGTATTGGTTGGGCATCCTCGGCAGAAATAGACCGGATAAACATCTTGCGCGCATCCCTTTTGGCAATGAAACGATCGTTCGACGGGCTATTTGACCGTTCGGCCGGACGGAGCGACTTGCGGGATAACCTTGATTCGCTCGAAGTTATTGTTGACGGGTTGTTCGTTCCGGATATAGCTCACGAGAATTGCCGTGCGCTTCCCAAGGCGGATTCAAGTGTGCCGGCGGTCATGGCCGCGTCCATACTGGCAAAAACCGCCCGGGACCGCATGATGAAGCGGTATTCATGGCTGTATCCCCAATACGGATATGAACGGCATAAAGGGTATGCCACCCGGGAACATATCGAAGCGCTCAAAAAAAACGGGCCTTCTCCCATACAGCGGAAATCATTCCGTCTCAAGGGCGAAGGCCAGGGTGAGCTGTTCTGAGAACGGCTACTTTTTCTTCGGAATGACCGTTACTCGGCGTCCGGGTTTCGGAGCCGGTCGTTCGGACACCGGAGCAGCCGCGCTCCTGCGAATAACTTTCTTCTTTCCTGCGTCTGTTGTCTTTTTCTGACGATTCTTCCGTGATTTTTCCATGAACTGCAAACTGCTTTCCAGTCCTGCGAGAAAGCGCTGCATGTCTTCTTCAAAAACGACTATGGCATGCCGGTCAAAGCCGGATCCGTCCGTACTCTTGCTTTCAACTACCTGGAGAAACGCATCTCCCATCCGGTTTTCTTTCACATTGAAAAAATAGGTCCGGTTGTCGAGTGTCACCTCGGTAGTAAATAATTCGCCTCGTATTCCCATCTATATCCATCCTTACGTGCAAGCAAGATACTACCGTATTTGGCCGTCTGCCTCAAGTACCATGCGGACCAGCCATTGTCGGAGTTTTTCTTCGTTATCCGGCGAACTTCCCGCTACATCCGCCATGATACGGAACACCGGTTCGGTTCCCGATCCCCGCATCCAGATGAAAGCTTCATCCGCGCCTGCGTCACGGGAAAAAAGGATTTTCAATCCGCCGGTTCCCGATACCGAGAAATCGTTCCCCGGTTCGGTGGTTTCGGTTCCGTTGTAGCTTACCGCCTTCCATTGCCAGGACGCTCCGTCCGCGGCAAGGGGGAAGGTTCCGGCTTCCCATTCGCGGAGAAACACGGAACGGAACCGTTTTTTCAACTCACCATGGGACTTGCTGGAAATTTTCAACTGTGCGAAGTCTTCAAAGACGCTGGTTGTGGTAAAGGCGGGAAGTGTGCGTCGGATATCGGTAAACGTGAAATTTTCCCGCCAGGCTTCCTCCTGACCGGACAGGCTGCACCAGAGGTGAAAGAGGCCCTTGCGGGTTCCGCTGTCACCGATGGTAAGGAGCTTGACGAGGGCGAATACCGTGTTCAGGGGATCGCGTACGGCTGCCGGATGGGTTATGTTTCCACCGTTGGATCCTTCTCCCAGGAACCGGACAATGGTACCGGTATCCCGGAGATTCCGTGCGAGGTTCACCACATTGGCTTCTCCGACTTCGGCCCGGGCGACCCGGACGCCGAACGCACGGGCTATGGCGTCTATCCGCAGGGATGTGGGACCGTTTACCGCGATGGCGCAGGGAGGAGCAGTGGTTCCGCCGGGAACCGGGTCAATTTGCCCGGAATATACCAAAAATGAGAGCTCGGATATGGCCGAGAGGGCAAACACTTCCTGGGCTTCAAGAATTCGCGGTTCCTCTGTGTCTTCATCCCAGAACACGATGTTTCCCCGGTCACCGTCACAGTCCGGTACATACCCGAACAGGGTGTGGCGTTCCGCGCCGGAACCGCCGGTTCTGAGTTGACGCATACGTTCTGCGCAATATGAAAGGCTTTCACCTTCCGGTACGATTCGGTGGCGGATATCACCAGGGTTCTCGTTCATGACGCTCAGATGGAGACCGGCCTTTTCAATGAAGGAACGATCTATGGACACCGTACGGGCACTGCCGTTGAAGTCGGCGAGGATCGCAACAGGATTTCCCGAGTTTGAACGTTTTTCAAGTGCTGCGCGCATGTCGGAGAAAAAAGTATCAGAATTCGTTCCTCCGATAACCTCACGCGAAAAAACTTCGTATGCTGCAAGAGCTGATTTTTTTACCGTTTGTTCCCGTTCGTATACCGAAGCGAGTGTTGCGGGATCACAAGCGGAAAGCAATGTTGCGGCTTTCTGTACGGGATCGCCGCTGTTCATTCGAGCCCGGAAGGCCTCCGCCAGAACTGCCGCACGGTCGCGGTCAAAAACCCCGCCGTCCCGTGAACCGAATTTTACCCCGTTGTGGCCAATCGGGTTGTGGCTTGCGGAAATGTACGCGAAGGGTCCGGTGGTACGGGCAAAAGCCATAATCTCGGGCGCGGCAGCAATACCGGCATACAATACCGAAAGACCGTGTGCGATCAGGACGCGGCAAAAGATGTCGGCAATCGGTGCGCCGGTGGGTCGTGTATCTCGTCCAATCAGTACGTCCCGACCGAAGACGGGGTTGTCAAGGATGAAAGACGCAAAGGTATCGGCCATGAGCGCGGCAATAACCGTGTTTGCTCCCCCGATTGCGCTGTTCCGGTCTTCCTCGTCGCCGCTCCCGGTGAAAATCTTTCTCCATCCGGAGGCTGAAAGAATGAGTGTGTCAAATTCCGCCGCCAGTTTACCGGGAGACGGAAGATTGTCCGAAAGGGGAGCTGTTGTTTTCAATTGAGACCTCCGGTCCGGCAGTGTAGCATAGAGAACGGTAATAATCAATTTTCCATTTCTTATCTTTCCGATTGGCATTACCGAGATTTTTTTGTATATTTGATTTGCATATCAGGAGCAGGAACGGGAGTTACCAAACGATGAACAAACGCATTTATCTTGACTACAACGCAACCACTCCGGTTGACAGCCGGGTACAGAATATATTCATTCGTGAATTGAACAATTTTGCCAACGCGTCCAGCATGCATGAGGACGGTCGTACCGTCGCGGCGGCACTGAATGAAGCGCGAAAACGGGTTGCGACACTTATTAACGTAGACGCTGAACAGATTCTATTCACTTCCGGTGGATCGGAATCGAACAATACCATTTTCAGAACCATGGCTTCACCGGCCATGGAAGCAACGACCTCACGGAAAGAGCGGTTCTCCGGGAGAAAGCGTATCCTGGTTTCCGCCATAGAACATCCCTGTGTTATGGAATCGGCAAAATATCTTGCCACGCTCGGTATGGATGTCCATTTCATACCGGTGGACGCAGACGGCCGTGTGGACGAGGATCGCTACCGGGAACTGCTCTTTGAAGGTGAAAAAACCGGACGCCGCGATCTCATGCCCCTGCTTGTATCAATAATGATGGCAAACAACGAGATTGGAACCATTCAGGATATTTCGCGTCTTTCCGCACTTGCCCATGAAGCGGGCTCATTGTTTCATACCGATGCCGTTCAGGCTGCGGGAAAAATTCCGGTTGATGTTTCCGTGCTCGGTGTTGATTATCTTACCTATTCAGGACACAAGATTTATGGCCCCAAAGGGATTGGCGCCCTGTATTTTGCGAAAGGAGCACCGCTTGACCCGCTTATCAGGGGCGGACACCAGGAAAAAGGGCTTCGCGCGGGAACCTACAACGCACCGGCGATAATCGCCTTCGGTGAAGCCGCGCTCATTGCCGCAGAGCGCCTGGACGAGTGGGGCACCCGGATGCGTTCTCTCCGCAACCGGCTTCGCGACGGCTTTATCGCAAAGGTACCCGATATCAGGATAAACGGACATCCGGAACAGGTGCTTCCCAATACCCTGAATGTATCATTCCCCGGGGCGGAGGGTGAGGCTATCCTGTTAAGCATGGATCTGGAAGGCATTGATGTTTCCACCGGTTCCGCCTGCGCGTCCGGTGATCTTGAACCCTCCCATGTACTCGTCGCGACCGGTGTCGGTCCCGAGCTTGCCCATGGTTCCATCAGGTTCAGTATGGGCAATGAGACTACGGTGGAAGAGATTGACTATGTGCTTGAAAAAGTTCCCCCCATCATAGCGCGGCTGCGGTCGTTTTCAACAGTAATACACAAGGAGTAATTCGCCATGAATGACTGGTTATATTCGGATACGGTAAAAGACCATTTCATGAATCCCCGCAACGTTCTCGATACCGACGAGGCCGACTGGCCCTGTGACGGCAGGGGAATCGTGGGCAATATCAAATGCGGAGACCAGATGCTCATTCTGCTCCGTATCAAGGACGGCATCATTACCGATTGCCGCTGGAAAACATACGGATGCGCGAGCGCGCTAGCTTCCACGTCCATCCTTTCGGAAGCGGTAAAAGGTATGCGTATTGAAGATGCATACATCCTCAAGCCGGAGGATATCGTGTCGAAGCTCGGTGGATTGCCTTCCAACAAGATTCATTGTTCCGTTCTGGGGGACAAGGCACTTCGTGCCGCGATTGACGACTATCTTGAAAAGAACAATCTTCCGCCCCTGGCCGGCCGGGAGAATGTAGAGGTAATCTGCAGTTGTTTGAATATAACCGATCGTGATATAGAGGAAGCGTACAAGGCAGGAGACCGGAGTTGGGAGGATCTTCAGGCAAGAACCAAGATCGGAACAGCGTGCGGAAGCTGCAAGGAACGAACGCTCGAGTTCCTTCATGAGCTGGAGCACTTGTACGGGGAATAATCCTGCTACTCCGCGGAGATGCTCCAGGCTTCTCCGCGTTCATTGCCCGTAATATCCCGGGCAATGATACTTATATCGTTTTTTCCCCGGGCAAGAGAAATTTCTCCCAGATATAGCAACCCCTTGTCATCATAGAGAATTCCGGAGTCTTGCCCGGTGGAACCGAGCTGCAGCGTTCCCGAGTTGGCGGTAATGATTTCGAATGGAATTGTCGCGTATTCCGAGCCATTCAGGAGAATGGTCACCCGGAATGGTGCAAGCGTATTGGCGCTGTTGTTAATCGTGTCCGAAATATCCGCATACAGACGATATTTTCCCTGACGGACCGAACGTGTCGACTCAAGGGGATACACCCGGCCATTTCCTCCGGTCAATGACGCTTTCCTGATAACTGGTCGGCGGGTATCGGTTTGTGCCGGCAGGAGGAGGAGGGGATTGAGATACAGACGGCGGGTTTGGTCCATTACCTGGAAAAGCAGGTCTTTCTCCCGGGTACAGCCGCTTGCCCCTGCTTCTCCCAGAATGGTACCGGTTTCAACAGTAGTTCGCTGTTCGATCCGGTCCAGCGAGGAAAGATTTCCATAAATTGTAACGAGTCCCTCATCGTGCGCAACGATAACCGCATTTCCGAGCGTTCCGGGAAACCCATGTGGTGAATACCCCGAGTCAATGGTCAACAGTACGGTTCCGTTGCCGGCTGCTCGCACGAGCTCCGTTTTCTCAAGAACAATCCCGCACTCAACGGATTGCTCCTTTTTCTGACCGAAAATTGAGACCGGATACAATTCCGATACCGGCCATTCAAATGCGGACGCACCGGCAAGTACGGTGGCCGCCAGTATCAGGGCGGTCATAATGGTCCTGTTCATTCATACCCCCTGATGTCAATTCGCGAAATGCGGTTATCAATTCCCAGGTAGATGGTTGTTCCCTGTTGCCGGAGAAACGCGTGTTCCCCGGTGAATTCCGTCTTTGCAATCAGATGATCCGGTTCTTCAAATACGGAAAGGGTAAAACGGTTTTCCATCCTGGCAAGTACGGTGAACACGGTGTTCGATGGATCGCTTCCGGTGGCTACTATCCTGCCGGCTATGGGAAGTACACGGGAAGCCAGGGTGGTACTGTCAAAGATACCCAGCCCCGTTTCTGTTTCGAAGAAGGCATACCTGCCGGATTGCTCGAAATGGACATACGCTTGCCGGCGGAGATTACCGTCAAGGTAGCTGTGATACACAATACGGTACTGGTTGCCCATACGGCTGGCAACGATAAAACGCTGACGATCGATACCGCTGACGCAGGCAACCAGGGATCCATCAGGGGAAATGGACGCACCCAGGATTACTTCGTAATCGCTGCCCCCGGGATACAGTGATGAAAGAAGCAACCCGTCCTGATCAAGTATGGAAAGATTTCCGTCGGCATAGCCCAGAACCGATCCGGAAGGCGAGGTGTTGAATGCGGTTATGGGAGCGCTATGCGCCCGGGTCCACAACGATGATCCGCTTGCGTCATACCGGCTTACGCGGTTCCCTCCCGGGTGAAAAAGATATATGCGGTCCTGCTGAAGGTGAACATATCCCGGCTCCGGGATCAGCACCCGGGCGCCGTTAGCGGCAAGGGTAATGGTCGTTTGCTCCGCATCATGCGGATATATCGCCCAGCCAAGCGGCGAGATGGCGACGCGCTCTTCCGTGGCACCGGTAAAAAGGAGCGTGCCGTCTCCGGTAAAGTATCCAAAGGAAGTACCGAGTACAAAAGGCTCCGCCGTTTCTTCCGGAAGCTGTTGTTCGGAGGGGTTTTGTTCTTCAGAATTTTCCGGCAGATAGCGTACCCAGGTTGGTTCGAAATAAAAATCCCGGCCCATGGGAATCGCCGCAAGGAGGAGGTATACAAGCAAAAAAACGATGGTTCCCGCGAGAAGGTACTTGATATTTCCTTTGATGTTCATGACTTCCAATGGTATAATAGCTGTATGGAAAAAGCAATAGAAGATGAATCCCTCTTTGCACTGGCGCTTGAAGCGGCAGCCCGTGCCTATGCACCGTATTCCCGGTTTCGTGTCGGCGCTGCGCTTCTTCTGGAAGACGGCTCGGTGGTAACCGGCGTCAATGTGGAAAACCGCTCATTCGGGCTGACGAATTGCGCAGAACGCAGCGCAATCTACGCGGCGGTATCCTCGGGAAACCGGAAGTTTGCCGCCATCGCAGTTGCCACTCCCGACGCTGATTATCCTGTCAGCCCCTGTGGCGCGTGCCGCCAGGTCCTGTCGGAATTCATGTCGGCGGATACACCGGTCGTTTTCGGGCCCGATTATGCCCGCGCGGTACATACAACCGTTGGTATACTCTATCCGTACGACGCTCTCCACGAGCTTGCTGATGATGATAATGCTTGACATATGATACGGTATGATGCAAGATAGTGTAAAATAAAGAACAGGAGAGCAAAACCTTGTCTGACGATATACTTACCATTGAGGAAGTGGCCAAATATCTGCGTGTTTCTGAACGGACGGTGTACGACTGGGCGCAAAAGGGAGAAATACCCGCGGGAAAGATCGGTACTGTCTGGCGTTTTAAAAAAGACGAGATTGAAAAATGGGTAAACGAGCGGCTCACCTGTTCCGTACGTTCGCACCAGGCGAATCCGCATGTGCAGGTACAGAATATTCTGTCTCCCGACCGGATTGTGCTTCTTGATCATGCCACCAAGCATGACGCTCTTGTGGCACTTGCAGAAACCCTCGGCACCGCGCCCCAGATAAAGAACCGGAATGAACTCTCAATCGAAATACTAAAGCGCGAGGAACTCATGTCCACTGCGATCGGGCGCGGTATCGCGATCCCGCATGTGCGCCTCTCGTCGGTAACTGACCTCGTTATGGCCGTCGGTCTTTGCAAGCACGACATCATTGATTTTCATACCATCGACGACGTGCCGGTACGCCTTCTGTTCATGATAGCAGCGGCATACAACCAGCACGCGTATTATTTGCAAACACTTTCATTTTTCAGTACCCGCCTCAAGAACGCAGAGCTTCGCGAAGGGCTCCTTGCCGCGCAAACACCCATGGACGCCTATAACCTCCTGGTTTCCCGGGAGTAGGTCAGGGAAGCGCCGGATCGTGGAAGCTGACAGCGAACCACTTGTCCGGATCGGCCATGTCGCTCGCGATACGGCCGGGCGCGACCTTCGCGGTTGTGTCCGCGATCAGGTAGTCTTTACCCTCATATGAGAAACGGGCTCCCGTGCCCGGACAGTCTACCGCTGCGAGGGCATGGCTGAATTCGGGTGAAACCAGCAGGATCGCGTCAACGCCCATCTGTTTCAGCAAAAGAACCATGAGCAGCGCCCTGCTGTCGCAGTCGCCGGTTCTTGTCATGAATGCCTGCGGAATGTTCATGAAGTCGGCGCCGTCGCGGTCCCGCTCATAGGTGAACTCCTGGGTCCATGATAGAATGGACGCCGTTTTTTCTTCTGCCGTTTCGGGCAAACATGATTCCATGACAAACGCCGCACGTTCAATGCGCTTCCAGGCATCCCGATAAATCATGCGGTAATACCGGTTCCACGCCGGATATACGAGCGGCGTATTCAGGTACGCGGTGAGTAGCGAGAATTCCCGGTTAACAATAGCCTGATTGGCATCCTGATCAACTGAGTTGAAAGGAACCATACGTGTACGCCCGCCGCAAGCTACCGTTCCCGCCGTTTCCTTTTCCGGGAAGTCCTCCGCCTCAGACCCGATGACCTCCAATTTTTCAATGACCGCACTGAGAAAGGCCTCCTGGACAATCTGGGACGTCTGGCAGAAGCGAAATTCACCCGCATTACCTACACTGAAGCGATTGCGTTGCTGGAGAAGAATGCGGAAAAGTTTGAATTCAAGCCATACTGGGGCATTGACCTGCAATCGGAGCATGAGCGTTATCTGGCTGAAGTCCTTTTCAAGGGGCCGGTGATTGTGATGAATTATCCCAAGGAGATCAAGGCCTTTTATATGCGCATGAATGACGACCAGAAGACTGTCGCAGCAATGGATGTGCTGTTGCCCACGGTCGGCGAAATCATCGGAGGCAGTCAGCGCGAAGAACGCCTTGATGTCCTCGAAAACCGCATCCGCGAAATTGGCATGAAGCCCGAAGATTACTGGTGGTATTGTGATTTGCGCCGTTTCGGCACCGTACCGCATGCCGGCTTCGGACTCGGCTTCGAACGCATGGTGCGCTTCTGCACTGGTATGGCCAACATCCGCGACGTCATCCCATTCCCAAGAACCCCGCAATCCGCGGAATTCTAATTTTTTTTTAACAACGAAAAATACGAAAAAATACGAAAATAAGAGAGGTTTATCATGAAACTGATTGATCTGGTTTTATTACTCGAGCGCGGCAAACGCCGTTATGAGCTGGTTGGCACGCCGCAGAATGGCACGTTGATTGCTTTGGATGTCGAAGGGCGCCTGTTTTCCTGGCTTGACGGGGAAGTTGTCAACCGTGTCAATCCGGACGCGTTTTCGGGATTCAGCACGCGTGCAGCTTACTTGAATCCCGGCGGGGATGGTTTTTGGCCGGCGCCGGAGGGTTCCCGCCTGGGCTATGAGTACTCGACCGGTTCCTGGCGGGTTCCGCCGTCTTTGACCAATGCCCGCTGGCAGGTGCTTGAAAAATCTGAGAATTCGCTTCTGGCTGCTGCGGAAATTGATTTGATCAATTCGGAAGGCAGGGGCATTCCCTGTTTGTTCAGCAGGCGGATTTCGCTCGAATTTCAGGATGGAGCGATGTTGCAGAAAGTGACAGAAAGCATCCGTTATCTGGGTCGCAAAACCCTGAGCAAAGATCAGGCTCTGCTCGCTCCGTGGTCCCTGTGCCAGTTCGATTGCGATGCGGAGTGCCAGCTGCTGCTGCCACCCTGCCCCGCCTCCGAAATCTGGGACCTCTATACCCCCGAAAGCAGTTGCCATCGCAAACAAACACAGGATGGCTGGCAGGTCGCCATGAAAACCGATTTCAGATTCCAGCTCGGGCTCAGCGAAAAAGTCAACGGACTGGAATTCTGCGACAAACGCCGCCATTTCAAGGTTCAACGCACGGCTGTTGCTCTGGCAGAAGGCCTTTCCTACATTGACATTGCCGATCAGGATCCCGCCAATGAGCCCAATGGCCGGCCCGTGCGCTTCAGCGCCTATTGCGACCCGTCCGGATTCATGGAAATTGAAGCCGCCGGAGGAACCCCGAACCTGCTCACCCCGGACTGCGTTTCCGAATTGCAGGTAAACACCACCTTCGCACGTTTTTTTTAACAACGAAAAGACACGAAAAGGCACGAATTTTTTTCGTACTACTATCGCAAATTTTCTTGTTTTTGTAAAAAGATTTTCTGTATGAACACGTACGGACACTGTCCCCGAATTAACCCCGAAGGGGCGTGACATACCAGCCCAGGGCAAGCAAGGCCGCCAGGCCACAGCGACGCCC
>MWCL01000019.1 GCA_002070025.1 Spirochaetes bacterium ADurb.Bin215 | reverse complement strand
GTCAAGGATGAGCGGATACACAAAGCGGTAGGCATTATATATTCTTCCCGGTTCAAAGGCCACGACCGGTTCCTTAGTTTCATTGACGATGCGGACTGTTTCCCGTACCCCGGTGAGGTCATCTCCGAATTTATCCGGGCTGTGCATGCGGAGAAAGCTCGTATTGTCGGGCAGCTGAAAGTGAAACTGACGGAAATCGTATCGCTGGAGGTGCTCGTAATCCTCTGAAACAAGCGACTCAAGCCGGGCGCGGATTGTGGTGCGTGTTTGTTCGTCAGCAGTTGCCGCTTCTTTCATGAGCGCGAGGACTGCCGTCCGGTTAACGGTTTCTTCAAAAACATATCTTGAAAAATTCGACAGGGTTCGGCCTGTCGCTTCTACTCTGGTTTGCAAAACCGCCAGGCGGCGTTCAATGAAATCACTTCTTCGTTGCTGATAATCATTGGTGATCAAAAACAATACCAGAAAAAAAAGCAGAATTCCCGGAGCAATAAATACGGTACGAATCTTCATACGTACAGTATCGTTTCGGGATACTAAAAAAGCAACACTTGTTTCCTGTCCGTAGTGCAGGTATACTTGGGATCATGACAACCATTCTACTGCGTATTGGCATGAGTCTCGCCGCCGGATTTTTACTCGGTCTTGAACGTCAGTTTCACCGTCAACCGGCAGGACTGAAAACCCATATTCTCATATGTGTGGGCTCAACGCTCCTCATGATTGTTTCACTGCTGTTGGCGGGAGGCTTGAACTACCTGGACAGTACCGGGCGGTTCTCGGCGGGTGCCGGAGAATTTACCCGGCTTGCCGGTGATCCTGCCCGCCTGGCTGCCCAGGTCGTCTCCGGGATCGGGTTTCTTGGAGGCGGTGCGATACTGCGCCAGGGTTTTAACGTCAAGGGTCTGACGACTGCGGCAACCATCTGGGTCTCCGCCGCGATCGGACTCGCGGTAGGAATCGGCGCGTTTTTTTCCGCCGGCATAACGCTCGGGTGCGCTCTTGTTACCCTTGTGCTTTTGGAACGTTTCGAAGAACAGCTGTTTCCTCCCAAACACATCAAAACCCTGTACATGGTATTTGACGAGAAGGATTTCAACCAGAAAAGGCTCGAGAGGGAATTGTTCCGGCTGAAAATTACGATCGACAATATGGATGTATCCAAAACATTTTCTTCGGACACCATACGGTTTTCACTTCAGGTACATATCCCGGCGCATATCGACTTCCAAAACCTCTCTACCGCTCTACAGCGCGCCGGCGGACTCAAGAAGATGGAATTGACCGCAAATGAAAAGCCGCGTCGATAAGCTTCTTGCCGGGGCCGGATTCGGTTCCCGGAGAGACATCAAACGTGTCCTGCGAGAGCGTACCTTCTGTGTAAACGGGGTCCCTTGCAGGGATCCTTCGTTTCATGTAGATCCGGAACACGATCAGTTCGAGCTTGACGGCGAGAACTGGGCGTTTCGCGCCAGGATATACCTCATGCTGAACAAGCCCGCCGGCGTGGTTACCTCAACCGCGGATCCCGTGCACCGGACGGTGCTCGATCTTCTGGAAGAACCCTGGCGGGGCAGTGATGTTTTCCCGGTTGGCCGTCTTGATATTGATACGCGGGGTTTGCTCCTTCTCACCAATGATGGGGCGCTTGCCCATCGCCTGACATCGCCCAAGACCGGTGTGGAGAAGAAATATCTGGCTGATCTTGAGCTCCCCGTAGACGACGACCTTTTTGCCGAATACGCGCGCCGTTTCTCCGAAGGAGTCGCTTTTCATAACGGGCATAATTGTCTGCCGGCAAAACTGGAACGGGCATCAAAAAGGCTTGCCCTGACGATTGAGGAAGGGAAGTACCATCAAGTGAAAAAAATGTTCAGGGTGGTTGGAAACCGGGTAATCGGACTTGAACGGGTGTCCATGGGGCCGCTCGTTCTTGATCCCGGCTTACCGCCGGGTGCGGTCCGTGAATTGACCGCTGACGAAATTACGGGACTCCGCGAAGCTGTCGGTCTTGTCGATCCGGAATAATACCTTGCGGGTACTGCTTCTTCTGATTACCAGCCCCCGGAAGCGCCGCCGCCGCCGAAACCTCCGCCACCGCCGCTGAAGCCGCCTCCGGAGAAGCCGCCAAAACCGCCGCTGGAGAAACCGCTTCCGCTACGCCGTCCGCCGAGCATACTGCCCAGCAACAATCCGGTAAAAAGGCCGCCCCGTCGGTGAAATCCCGCCCGCATGATGAGATAAAATACGATAAAGAAGAGTAACCCCGCGAGGTTCCCGCCGGACTTCTCCTTTTGAGGGTTCTTCACGGACTCGGAAATGATTTCCCGGTTGTCGGTTGCAATGCCCGCCATGTTCCGGACGGCTTCAAGAATTCCCGCACCATACTTTCCTTCCCGGAACCTGGGCGCAATGACATTCCGTATGATAAGTCCGCTTTTCGCGTCAGTAAGCGTGCCTTCGAGTCCATATCCGGTTTCAATCCTGACGGCACGGTCCCCGAGCGAGACCAGAAGCAACGCACCGTTATCCTCGCCCTGCTGTCCGAGTTTCCATTGTTCCACGGTTTTCAGGGAGAAGGACTCAAGGGATTCCCCTTCAAGCGAAGGAATGGTCAAAACGGCGATCTGAACACCGGTTTGCCGATCCAGGGCGAGCAAAAAACTCTCAAGCGTATCTTTTTCGGCGACCGAGAGAATGGCCGCGTAATCATTTACCGGCCCGGAAAGCGGTGGAACTTCGCGTGCGGAAAGAATCGTTGCCGTAAAAAAAAACAAGACCGCCGTAAGGCGGTATAGCGTGTTTTTCATTCACCCTTCTCCAAGACTACAAGACCGTCTGCAAGTTCGTTCTCGTTTATACTGTCCGCGGGGAAATGGTCCGCAAGTATTCTTCCGCATTCCCGAACGGCTTCGAGCAGTGCCGCCGCGGTTTTTCCGTCACGGACGCCCAAGGCAATCGTTTCCGCGAGAGTATTCCATGTTGCCTGATCGATTTTCTCGCTTATTCCCTTGTCCGCAATGATGCGTACTTCGCGCTCCATCCAGGAAAGGAAGACGAGAATCCCGGTACGGTCCCGGGTCGCGTATACTCCGCTTTCAACAAAGTGCCGGAGTGCCCGGTTATAGACCATCCGGGAACGTATCCTCCGCGGAATTATCGCGCGGTCAAGCAGCGGGATATTGGCAAACAGAAAAAGTACCCCTATGGTCAAAAATGCGGTAAACCCGTATATGGCAGTAGTGGTCCAGGACGGAACCGCCCAAAAAAAGTTTTCAACAATTTTGGTAACAGTAGTATGGACCGGAATGAGAGCGGCAAAAAGGGCTGCGCCGAGAAGAACCGCGGCCCGCAACTCGTGAAACGAATAGTCCGCGCTTTCCGCTGTTACCGCCAGAGCAATCTCTCCGGATGTTTTTTCCTCGGCGTCTGCCACAGCTGATCGTATCTCCGAAAGATCTTCCGCGGTAATGTGCATTTTTCCGAGAAGTTTTGTCCGGTTCATCAGAACTCCACCGTCGGTGCCCGTTCGGCCCCGGCGTCTGCGGCAAAATAGGGTTTCTCGCGGAAACCGTACATATTGGCAATGAATATGCGGGGAAACTGCTTGATGAAGATATTGTAGTTCTGAACAACATCGTTGTAGCGTTTTCGTTCAACGGTTATGCGGTTTTCGGTTCCTTCGAGCTGATCCTGAAGCGCGAGGAAATTGGTGTTTGCCTTGAGATCAGGATAGTTTTCCGTGATCATGAGAAGACGCTGGAGAGCGCCCCCAAGTTCCGACTGGGCCTGTTGAAAACGTGAAAAGGCTTCCGGATCATTGAGTACTTCGTCTGAAATATTCATGACACCACCGGCACGTGAACGGGCTTCGGTTACCTGGGCAAAAACGGATTGTTCATGTGATGCGTATCCCTTGACGGTCGCGACAAGGTTGGGAATGAGGTCGAGTCTCCGCTGGTATACATTCTGAACCTGTCCCCACTGTCCTTTTACGGATTCGTCGAGCTGAACCATCGAATTGTAATTTCCTGCAAAGAATCGGTATACGCTGAAAACAAGTACCAGCAGTACCGCCGCTATGATCAATACTGTCTTGAGACCTTTACTCATTATGTTCCTCCACTACTATTCAAGGTACGAAAAACTGGCCGTCAGGTCAATGAATACCGCTATCAAAGCCTGAAAGCAGTCAGTCGTGATGCACGATTCTGGGCGGTGTACAGACCGGATGCTCGTCGGTTAGCCAGGGTATCCCGGACTTTTCGACCAGTTGGTCTGCCGCCTGCGGTCCCCAGCTGCCTTTGTCATAGAAATGCAGGGGAAAGTCCGGGTTTTTCCATGCTTCAAGGATGGGTTCGGTAATCTTCCAGCAGGAAAGAACCTCGGCATCGGACGCGAAAAGAGTCCGGTCGCCGCGCATACCGTCAACGAGAACCCGTTCATATGCCTCCGGATGATCGGCGATGGCTGTCCCCGTGTAACAAAAATCAAGCTGAACATCTTCGTAGGCCATATAAAATCCCGGTTTCTTGATACGAAGATCTATAACGATTCCTTCATTCGGCTGAATACGGATGGTCAGCAGATTGTTCCGACTGGGATTGCACGGATTTGAAAAAACAATGGTAACTTCCGTTACCTTCTGTGCGAGCGCTTTTCCGGTACGGATAAATATCGGGACGTCCTTCCATGCCTCATCGTCAATGGAAAGGCGGACGGCCGTGTAGGTTTCAGTCATGCTGGCGGGGTTCCCGGCCTCGTTACGGTATCCGCGGTACTGGGCCCGGACCGTATCATCGTTCATGCGTTCGATTCGCGGCGGGCGTACTCTGGAAAGAATGTATTCCTTTTCCCGGTGTATATCAGTATCGCTGAACGTGCGCGGCTGACGCATGGTAACCAGGGCAAGCAGCTGGAGAAGATGGCTTTGTACGAGGTCACGCATGGCTCCCATCGAATCATAGAACGCTGCGCGACCCTCGATACCGATAGATTCAATGGCGGTAATCATGATGTGGCTGATATGCTCCCGGTTCCAGGTCCCGCAAAAAAGAGGATTTTCAAATCTGAACGCGAGGATGTTCTGGGCGGTTTCCTTGGCGAGATAATGGTCTATCCGATAAATTTGCGACTGATCAAACCGTGCACCCAGAGAATCAATGAGCTGACGGGCTGAATCCAGCGAAAAGCCGAACGGTTTCTCAATCAGAAACCGGCATTCCCGCATTCCGGGTTCATGGCGGTTAATATCGGGTTCACCCAGGCGTCCGGTAACGGTTTCGAACAGGGTTGCCGGGATAGCCAGATAAAACAGATGGTTCATGGCGTTGCCGGCTTCTTTTTCAAGGTCCGATAACGCTTCCGAAAGCCGTCCGTACTGTTGCGGCTTGCCGATATCCATGTCCAGAATGCTCATGCGCTTTCCGAGCGATTCAAGCACGACCGTTTCGCCTGAGGCTTCCGGTACTGTTGCGCAGATGATGGAAATGATGTCGTCCACGGTTGTTCCGCGGCGGGAAATGGCTAGGATTCGGAATCCATCAGGGAGGAGTCCAGATTTTTCCAGACGGAAAAGCGCCGGGAGCAGTTTACGGCGAGAAAGATCTCCGGTGCTTCCAAAAATGATCAGAATGGTTCGTTCAAGCTTTTTCATACGCATTCACTTCCTGATCAGTATACATAATGGTTTCACGCGGCAATTTCAATAACTGCGCGGGCATCCGCTCATACGAGCTGTCGGTAAGGAGCGATTCAAGCGGTTTCCGTTTGTTCGTACCGCTTGCCCAGACCATGGCCAGATCAATGCTCGGGAAAAATGACGGAGTCATGGTTATGCGGGAATACGGGGCATGGTGATAGCCGGTCGCATACAGCGGTGAGCTGGTTGAAAGAAGCGAGGCGGGACTATCCGGAAGGATGCCCGCCGTGTGTCCGTCTTCCCCGATCCCGAAAACAGCGGCAATGAACAACCGGCCCTGTGTGTGACGGGTAACGGCCCATGAGAGAAAACCGTCAAATTTCCGGACAGTTTCCTGAAAGAGATCCGGATTGTTGTCCGTAGCGGTAAGAACCGGAACTGGTATCAGCTGTTTCCAGGGAAGGTCTTTCAGGGTAAAAAAGTTCCAGTTAGAGTCAGGATGACCGGCCGGGCCGAACCGTTCATCAACCAGGGTAACCATGCACTCGGCAGGAACCGGATATGCCGGCTCATCTCCGGAAAGACTGTGTTCAAGATCGCGGCAAATCGCCGCTCCGACGGGAGCCGCGGAACCGCCGGACAGAAGAATCAAAACCGGCATGTTCGAGGAAAGCTGCCCGAGAATCCGGGAGACAAATGTCTCCCGGAGACAATCGGCAGAAGATTTTGGTACAACGGTCATTACATAACTATAGGCAGAAAATGCCGTTTTGTGTATGGCTGACCGGGAAAAATCGGCTTACTTTCCCGGAATTTCGTAATTCTCCACGATGAAGTCGATATCCTTGTCACCGCGGCCGGAAAGATTGACCAGAATTGATTTGCGAGGATTTTCCCGGGCAAACTTCTGGGCGTACGATACGGCATGTGCGCTTTCAAGCGCGGGAATGATTCCCTCGACGCGGGAAAGGGTGAAGAACGCGTCAAGACATTCATCGTCGCTCGCCATGACGTACTCGACTCTGCCCGCGTCCTTGAGCATGCAGTGTTCGGGTCCCGAGCCGGGATAATCCAGACCACTCGCGATCGAATATACCGGTTCCGGTTCTCCTTTTTCGTTCTGGAGCAAATACGAGCGGAAGCCGTGAAGTACGCCGGGCCTTCCATAGGAAAGACTTGCCGCGTGATCTCCGATCTTGAGGGATCGTCCGGAAGGCTCAACGCCCACAAGACGAACGGCTGCGTCGTCAAGGAATCCGGAGAAAATACCCATGGCGTTTGAACCACCGCCGACACAAGCGGTCACCACATCGGGGAGCTCGCCGGTCATCTCGAGAAACTGCTCGCGGGCTTCAATGCCCACAACATGCTGGAAATCCCGGACCATCATGGGGAAGGGGTGCGGTCCTACTACAGAACCGATACAGTAAATGCTGGTAACCGGATCGGCCAGATAGGCCTCGAATGCGGAGTCCACCGCTTCCTTGAGGGTTTTGAGACCGTGGGTTACCGGTACAACCTTGGCGCCGAGGAGCTGCATGCGTATTACGTTCGGATGCTCCTTCGCGATGTCAACCTCGCCCATGTGAATTTCACACTCAAGACCGAAATAGGCGGCCGCAGTCGCGAGGGCGACACCGTGCTGGCCGGCACCGGTTTCCGCTATCAGTTTTTTCTTGCCCAAATATTTCGCGAGCAACCCTTCACCCATACAGTGATTCAGCTTGTGCGCACCAGTATGGTTGAGATCTTCACGTTTCAGGTAGATTCTGCCGCCAGTTTTGTTGGAAAGATTCCGGCAAAAATAGGTCGGGGTAGGGCGGCCCTGAAAATGTTTGCGTATCGCCCGCAATTCGGTAATGAAATCATGTGATTTGCTGATTGAATAATACGCGTCGGTAATCGCGTCCATTTCTTTTTGTAATTCCGGCGGGATAAATGATCCGCCAAACTCGCCGAAGAACCCTTTTTCGTCCGGTTGTGTCTTGAGATACTGGTGTGCCATAGAAACTCCTTTTGAGTATCCTACCACCCGTTGATGTTACTGTCAATAGAAACATTATTTCTGCTGCTTTTTTTCAACAATTTTGGTAACAGTATAGTATAGTTAATAGTGCAAACCTTGATAGTATGGGAAGGCTCATGAAAGATTTGATAACCATCAGAAACGATATACAACAGTGTAGCGACAAGACAGAAATCCTGTATACCCGACTCGGTGAAATATTCCCGTCACTTCTTTCAATCGTTGCTGATACTGATCCCTCCTCATCGCTTGCTTCTCTCCGGGAAGTTTTAACCAGCATCAGGAACGGGCTGAACGTGTCAGGCGACGGTAGTGATGACTTTCTTGGCGGATTCAACGAACGAAATACCGCGCTTTTTGGCAAACTCGCGGATAAAATGACCGCACTGGACAGTATTCACGCGCGGCTTGAGGACATACGGAATAATTCTGAAGAACTTGAGCTCATTTCACTGAATGCAATGGTCATATCGATAAAGTCTGGCGATAAGGGGCGGGCCTTTTCCTGTATAACAGAAAATCTGAAACGTTTGTCCGCTTCCATGATTTCACTTTCCAATGAATTGATGCTGGAAGAGAAAAAACTGCTGGAAAAGAATACCATCCTCGAGAAATCATTTGCCGCTTCCCGTTCTCGGTATGACGGGATAACCCATAGTCATGCGGTTTCCCTGCAGGAGACCGTATTGCCGGCTCTGGATAGCGCCGGAGAAGATTTGGCCGCACTGGAGGGGAAAGCCGGGCAGACTATTTCCCCGATACGGCAGGCGATGACCGGTATTCAGCTCCAGGATATTATCCGTCAGTCCATTGACCAGGTACTTCTCGCCACGAAAGAAATTGTTCCGCTGGATGAGCAGATCTCAACCGAGGATCAGCTTGACCGCATTGTGGTTGACATTCAGCTGCTGGAAATCTGTGAGAAAATTATCGATGAAGTGCATGCGAATGTCATGAAGTCCGTTTCGGTGTTTTCCGAAAACTGGGATTTGGTTCATCACATCCTGGACGAAGTGGAACAGCAGCGGCGCAAGTTTTTGTCGTCGTATCTTGATTATTCGAATCGTAACGGTACGTCGCTTCCCCTGCTTCTCGACAGGGCTTCTGAAAGTTTCTCCGAGTTTGTTTCACGGATTACCGTGTTTCAGCGGGAGCAAAAAGGCATGGTTCAGGATACTGCTTCAATTCTGGGCGAAGTCAAGTATCTGCGGACATTGTTTGAGACAATCCGTCCCATAATCGCCCGATTGCAGCATGTCAGGATTACCCAGCAGATAGAAGTGGCGAAAAATGAAGCGCTTCATTCGGTTCGCGGTACCGTTGACCACATGAGCGACCTGATCTATCGGACTGAATCCTCGGTGGAAGAAACAAGAAAGGAGCTGGAACAATTCATTACCGATATTGAGTCAATAACCGGAGTCTATGGAGAAGGCGCGAAACGTGATGATCGTGAGCTCTCCAGAATCAGGGAAGAGAAGTCCCGGTCCTTCAAGATCGTACAGGACAGCAATGAGATTCTCTCGTCAAAACTCTCCGACCTTCGGGTATATCCTGACTCCTTTCAGGTTATGTGCAAGGAAGTTGATGACGCACTGGTTAGCATGCAGACTATCGCCGATACCCTTGCGTCGCTCAAAGAATCAGTCGCGGAAAACGTACGTGAATCCTGTTCCTGGCGGGATTCCATCCTCGCAAAAACAGGTTCGGAAACCTGGACCATTCAAAATGATCGTCTTCGGGAATTGGTTGAACGGTTTACCATTACCGCGCACAAGGAAGCAGCCGGGCAAATAGGTGGATTTTCGGTTGAGGATTCAACGCTTGATTCAATAAAATCGGGAGAAGTAACGCTGTTTTTCTAGCGTTTGATGAGCGTTGCCCCTTCTTCTTTGGTAAGCGGGCGGGTAATTGATATGCCGTACTCTCCGGTCTCGACAACACGGGGAGTACCATCAGGTTTTGCTTCGCCGACAAGCTGAACGATGGGGTATTTGGGATTTTCAGGGTTTACATCGACTACCTGGCCTATCTTGTTGTTTGAGAGCAGAACATACAGACCGATCGGATACAACGATAGTGAAAACAGCAAAGCGCGGATCACGGTTTCGTCATATTGCTTACCCTGGTTTTTCATGATGTCAATAATACCGGAATACGCATCCCGGGCTTCCTTGTAGGGACGTTCCGCGGTTACGGCTTCGTAGGAACAGGCTACAGCGATAATCTTCGCGTAGAGGGAAATTTTATCCTTTGCCAGTTTCCGCGGATAACCGCCCCCGTTCTCCCGTTCATGATGTTCAAGAACGCCGAGACAGATGTTCAACGGGAAAGAAAATTCACGTAAAATGTTGTATGAAATGACCGGATGCGTGAAAATCGCATTCTTCTCAACCGGTGTGAGTTCCTTTTTCCCCATGTATACCTGGGGAGGAAGACGAACCATACCGATTTCGTGAAGTATGCATGCTACGCCAAGTTCAATGAGTTTGTGGATGGGAAATTTCAGCTGCAGGCCGATGACGATGGCAAACACAGTGGAACGCATTGAATGAACAACCAGATAGTTCTTGTCGCGGGTTTCCTGGGAAGGTTGTATTCGCAGAACAAGCCGTCTGTTTTCCCGTATAAAATCGCACAGTTCTTTTACTTTGTCCGATATTATCTGTTGCTGCAAATCCTTCCTGGTTACGAAACGGGTGTACACATCCGCGATAAAGGCCTGAAACTCATAATAAGTTTTCTCAACATCGGTAAGAGACTGTGCGGTTGTTTCAGGAGCCTCTGTCCCTTCAGTTGTTTTTGCCGCCTTGTCTTTTTCCTCAAAGTCATCAAAGGCATCGGGTGTAACGGAAATGGTTGTTCGTTCAAGGTCATCGTTGGTCGAGCGGCCTTCAGAGAAAACTTTCAGAAATTCCCAATCACGGAGCGCCCGGCGGAATTCCTGTGTTATGGGCATTCCTGGAGTGAGCAGAATGAATTTCTTGTCCAGGAACAAATCTTCAGTGAAGAAAAATCCGTCCTGCAACTCTGTAACATTAAACGTATTCACTTATACAGTCCCTTTATAGTACAATAATACCTTATTCCAGGAGTAGTTTCATGAAATTCAAGGTTTTGTTCACTATTTTAAATATCGTCCTGTTTAGCGCTTTTCTTGTGGTTTTTTTTCTTCCGGTTGTCGTGATATCCCGGGAGTATTTTGTTGAATTCTGGCGGGGAAACTGGTTTCTCGCCGTATTTTTTGCCGGATCAATCATTTTGGTCAACACCCTCTTTATCCGCAACTGGACGGTATTGACTGCTCTGGAGCGGGAAGACTGGCCGGCCCTTGCCCAACATCTGGAAAAACAGGTGTTATACCGGAATAAAACCGGTAAGCGGTATGTACGTCTCCTTTTTGAATCACTTGTTCTGCTGGGAGACTTCACGGCACTGGATAAACTTGCAACCTTTCTCAAATCCGCAAACCGGGTCCGGTATCGGCAAACAGTCCGCGGTTTTGCCGGCGCCGCCGTGTTGTCGGGAAATTTCCGCCGGGTTCGGGTTTTTTGTACGGACACCCTCAACGAGGGCCACCTTGACGCGGGTACTGCAGACTGGCTTTCATTGTATCGGGGTCTTGCCCGTTACCTTGATCCGGAAAGCGCCGGCGCGGCGTCTGATCTTGCCCCCCTCGCCAGGGAAGCTCCCGATCCGATGGTAGCCGCGTTAAGCGCTTTTCTCTGCTCGGTGATTCTTGGAAAACAGGATAGTCCGCATTGCTCTGTCCCCCGCGAGGTGCTGGAATCAAGTGTTCAATCAGCGCGTGAACGGCTGTACGCTTCATTCACTCCCGTGAAATGGCGGACATACCTTGCAGAAGCTTCAAAGGAGCTGGAAATAGTCATTCTCGGAAAACTTCCCGGGCAGGCCTCGGCCTGGTTGTTTCCCGAGCAAGGTTTTTAAGCTTCTTTTTTTCAACAATTTTGATAGCAGTAAAAAAAAGACCGTATCATTTTCAGATACGGTCCGATCGAATGCTTGAAAACGGCGTCTGGACGTCAATCCCGCCGTCATGAGCATCGCAACCTCATATAAAATATCGGTTGCACCCATAACAATCTTTAATGTAATTTTTTAAGCTGCGAGAGGTTCTTTTCGGCTGCAAGCGCCAACGCCTGGTACAATTCTCGTGTTGTTCCGACCGGATCTGCGGAAGTTGATTCGTTTTGATCCTTTCCGGCAAAGGAAAAAACCATCGCGACAATTTCTTTACCCGGATGATCGAGTATTTTTCTGTCTATCCGGTCGAGCTGTTCGAGCGCATGGCTTTTTTCAAGCGGTGTTCGTGCCCCGGTAAAATGGTCGCAGGCAGTTATTCCCTGTTCTGCAAGGTTCCGAATGTCCCGGAGTGTTTCGGCAAGTTCCCGGACCGCACGGGAATAACCTGCTTGTTTTTCGGGGGATGCTTCGTGGGTGAGTAACGAAAGGCGTGTGTCAAAATCCTGGCGAACTATGGGTAATTCAGTGAGTTTTGCCGGATCCGCAACCGATACGCCGGGAATTCTCAAGCTTTCGGGGGTAAGTGTCTTCGTGGGCGGCTGCGGATGATGCGCTATTTTGCTTTCAAACCACCACACATACAGTTCGAGCCGCTGGTCGGTTACAACCGGGTTGCCCTGATAATCCCTGGATGTTCGTTGGGTTGTCTGTGCGAGATACCGGTACAGGGACGTTTCGGCCGGCCCAAGACGATTGGATGCTCCATGCGTCCATTCTTCAAACAGACTTCCTGAAAAGTGGGTTCTTTTCCCCGGGTATCCGAGATCGAGGCCCGCAAGATAGATTTCTTCCGCTCCGATATGCCGCGCAAAGTCCCAGGCGCTTGTTGATACCGAACCTCCTGCCCCCAGCTCTGCATGACGGGCCGTTCGCTCTTCTATAAATTTCCCGAGCGGAAAAAGGGATGCGCACAGATAGGTTGCGCGACAGGTGAACCGGTATACCGCGGGCCAGACGGCCGATTCGGTAATCAGGATGCTGTGTGGAGCCGAGATACCGTCGAGATGTCGATAGTTCCAGTATTGCGGGTCAACGACCAGAATGAAGTCCGGTTCCACGCCGGAAGCAATACAACCGCGTACAGCGGTGTCCACCGCCACTATAACCATTCGCTTGCGGAGTTCCGGCAGGAGCGGCAGTATGCGGTCAAGAGACGGTCCTGCGGCCAGGATGAGTGCCGGCAATCCTCGGGCGATTCCCGCGACGGCTTCGATGCCGGGAAGGGTTTGCATCCGGGGAAGATTTTTACACATGTTCCTGAGCCACAATGATCCGAATTTCCGCAGGGTGTTTTCGTTGATCTGTTTCTTTTTTTTGTTTCTGTGGTATATCGCGTCGAATTCGAGCCACCATTGCCGGGCGGGAGTCATGAGCGCTTCAACGCGGTATATCTGAATGTCGAGTAGCCCCGTTTGTTCGAGCAATGTCGGTACATCTCCCGCGGGGAGACCAAGCGCCAGTATGAGGTTCGGATGGTTTAAAAGGTTTTCGAGAGGCCGGGACGCAAGACAACACAGAAAGACATAGATGTCCGGTTCACAGAGCACAATCGTGGATTGCGGGTATCGCTGCGCATAGTGCTCGGGCAGATAGGCAAGTCCCAGGCCGGTAAAAAAGCAGGCCTCGGGCGAAAACGCGTCTTTCCGGTCAAGGAGGCGGTCGGCGTCCCGTCCGGGGTGGTATCTGGAATGCAAAAAGGTTCCGTTCACGGAAAGACTGGGGATGCCAGCCGGAGTTTCATGTAATTGATACTGGCCGGGGACGGACTCAAGGAGCGCCGCCGCGCTGTTCGGCGTATCAAGGCCCATCCGGACGGCCATATCGCCAAAACGCCCGGCGAACAGTTTCCTGTTTTGTTCGAAAATGCTATTCAAGCCAGAGTTCAAGCGTCATTCCTTCTTCTACCGGTGTTCCCGGAAGCGGTTTCTGGTCAACAACGTATCCGTCGCCGTGTATTACAACGGCCAGGTCCGTTCTCTCCAACAGACCCATGAGCATACGTTTTGATACTCCGGTAAGGTCCGGTATAACTTGTCCAATAGTCACGGGATGGTTCGGGGGAAGGGGAATGATTCCCGAATGACGAACCGAGGTCGCCTGCGCGCGTCCGAAGCCCATCTGGTCAATAATGATGTTCGACGCGGTCGAGATTACCGGCGCGGCGATTCGTCCTCCGTAGGTTTCACCAACGGGTTTCACGATGGCAAGATAAATGATTATCTCGGGATCGTCCGCGGGGAAAATGCCCATACAGCTCGATATGAAGTCCGTTGTGCTGTATCCCCCCGTTTCCCGATCCAGCATCTGTGCAGTACCTGTTTTTACGGCCATGGGAACATCTCCGACCGAGGCACGGGTACCGGTACCGGTTTCTGACGTGGTATGCATGTAATCGAGCAATAATTTCGCGGTTTCCGTGCTCACAACGGTTCCCAGTTCCTGGGGTCTGTGTTCAAAGGCAACGAGTCCGTCACTGGTGTAGAGGCGGGACAGGAGTGTCAGTTTCAGACGGGTGCCCTTGTTCGCGAGTACGGTAGCCGCTTCAACCATCTGGAGCGCGGAAACTGAAATTTCCTGGCCTATCGCTATGGTGGGTTTGGATCTGAGCGACCAGTACGATGCCGGGGCGAACAAACCGTTTGTTTCTCCGGGCAATTCTATTCCGGTCCGGGTTCCGAAGCCGAAAGCGCGGAGTTTGTCTTCGAAGGAGGTGTCGGCGGCCCGTTCTGCAATCTGGGCAGCTCCGTCGTTGCACGATAACCGGATAACATCCCGCGGGGTTATCCATCCGTGGCGGTCCAGACATTTGATGGAGATGGTTTCTCCCCGTCCAGTGGTAAAGGTGTAGCCGCCGTCACAAAAAAACAGCTCATTGTCCTGAACCAGCCCCATATCAAGACACGATGCCACGGTGAATATCTTGAAAACGGACCCCGGCTCATACGCATAGAGGGCAGGCCGATCCAGGCGTTCGGACCGGGTGCTTTCGGGAAAGGTATTCAAATTCGCGGACGGTTCACTGATATAGGCAAGGATTTCACCCGTTTTTGCCTTGGCCACAACCATGATTACCGCTTCGGCGCGGGTTTCCTCCATGACCGTCCGGGAAACCTGTTCAAGTTCATACTGCAGTGTTCCGTCAATGGTGAGCATGACATTGTATCCCGCATGATGACCGGGTTTTGTCGTTACGGGCGGAGACAGTATGTCCTGGAAGGAGTATTCAACCCCGGTGAGTCCCCGTCCGTCATCTCCCAAAAATCCGACGACGTGGGCCGCGAGGCTGTTTTCCGGGTAGGTCCGGCTTTGGACCGGTTCAAGACGGATCCCCCGGAGACGGCCGTTGGAAACCGTTTCGGCCAGCGCGTTCTTTTCGCTTTCACTGATCTTCTTTTTAAGATAAAAAAAATCACTCCCCGACGCGTTAAGCAGGGCAAGCAGTTCCTCTTCCGGAAGGCCGCAAACCGGCCCCACCAGGCTTGAGAATAATGGTTTGTCCTGGATGGCTGAACGGGTTATGGCAATGTTGTAGAGGGTTGTTTGTACTGCAAGTATTTTTCCGTTCCGGTCAAGGATTGAGCCCCGCTCAATGGTAATTTTCGGTTGTACCTGAACCGTTTCGGGAACGAGCATGTTTTTTCCGTACTGGAACACAATAACCGAAACGAGAATAATTGCGTTAATCGAGAGGAATATGATCCGTTTTCGTGAGAAAAATCCGGTCATTGCCATACCAGTTTCCCGCGGATGCTGTCTATCGAAACAAATCCATAGTGACGGGAATCACGGGATTCGGTCATGTTGTCTCCAAGCGCAAAGATCATTCCCTCCGGAACCCGTTCCGCGTTTTTCAATTTTATATATTGTTCCCGGGTAAGGGGAATGGTTAATTCACCAATATGAACACTATACTCCGGTTTTTCCGAAAAAACCAGCGCTGTTCCCGCGGTTGCGACGCATCGTTTGATGACGTACCGGCCATTCCAGGGGTAGATCACCACATCTCCAGGGCGGGGTTCGCTCCATCTGACCAGATAGTTGTTCCGGAGGGGAAGATGAATGCCCCAGGCCAGCTTGAATTCGGCGACAAGGGCACCGTCCTGCAGCGCCGGGCTCATTGATGAACCGGAAACAAGGCGGATATCAAAGACAAATAGTTTGATCAACAGTGATGCGAGCACAACACCAAAAAAGACTGCCGCGTGTCCCCCGGATTTTCCCATAGGCATTCTATTCTAATTATCTCGTGTGATTATGTCGATACTTTTCCTATGGATGTTATTACTGTTGCACAGCTCGAAAACCATATGGTAAAAAATCGCTTTCTCTCATCGAAACGGAAGAATCCGGTTCGGCAGAGCGGTGGATACGCCTTCGGAGCGCTTGCTGCGGACGGCGTTCCGTTCTACGCGGAAGCGCGGAAAACCGGGGTTTCATTCATGGAATTTGTACGGGAGTATCCTTCCGCGGTATCCTTCCCGGTTATGTTGTTGGTGGCGGCGCTTGCTGTTCTTTCCCTTGTTCCCATAGCCGAAACCCGAACGGGTTTTTACCGTACCGGTGTGCGGGTGCTCCATTCCGATACTGCAATCGAAACATCCCTCCGGCGTCTGGTTGTCCCGGAAGTGCGTGCGGAAAATCTTACTACCGAGTCCATCGCGAACATACCCGAATCCATCAGGGAAGTCAGTTTTTCCGAATATCGTGTTCGCAACGGCGACACGGTCAGCGCCATCCAGCACCGTTCGGGATTGCGGAATCTCAGCAGTATCCTTTCGGTGAACAATATTGACAATGCCCGCAGGATCCGTCCGGGGCAGCTGCTCCGCATTCCGTCAACTGACGGAATACAGTATACGGTGGTCCGCGGTGACAGTCTGCAGGGGATTGCAAACCGGTACGGTATTGAAGTTACCTCCCTGCTTGACGCGAACGATCTTGCGAATGCAACACTGGTCCCCGGTCAGAATCTCTTTATTCCCGGTGCGTCCATGTCCACCATGGCCCTTCGCCGTGCCATGGGTGAGCTCTTCCTCACTCCGCTGCGCGGGCGGCTTACCTCTCCCTACGGGTACCGGAGAGATCCCTTTACCGGTGTTCGAACATTTCATACGGGAATAGACCTTGCGGCACCGGTAGGGACCCCGATCAAGGCAACGCTTGATGGGCGGATAGCGACGACCGGATATTCGGCCGTGTACGGAAACTATGTCATTGTTACACACGACGGCGGATACCAGTCCCTGTATGCCCACATGCATCGAATTCAGGTAAAACGCGGCCAATGGGTAACGCAGGGAGGCATTCTCGGATTGGTTGGAAATACCGGTTATTCCACCGGACCGCATCTGCATTTTTCGGTATACCGGAACGGCAAGATGGTAAATCCTGCCTCTCTTTTGAACTGATGATAATGCTGGCGGTGCGTTGTTACCTCATGATATACTGAAGGAAGGATTATAGAATGGACAAAAATGCTGTTTGTCACCAATGTGGAAGAACGGTTGATGCATCGTTCATCTATTGTCCCTGGTGCGGTACCGTCTCTGAAGAGCTGGTTTCGTTCGCTCTGCACATGGATTCGGTTTTTTCGGGAAGTTTTGGCGGTGTACTGCCAGAAGAAGACGCTTCCCGCATTGCCCGCATGGAAAATACTCTGGGTACGCTCGAGCAGGAATTAACCCTGCTCATGTCGGAAGCGCACCTGACTTGACAGGACTGGCAGCATGAAAAGCTTTTTTTGCGTAATCGTATCCATTTTCCTGATTATTCCGGTTTTTCCGGAAGTTTCTTTTTCCGCGCCGGATATCAATCCGGACAATGAGGTTCTCTTTTCCGTTTCGGCCCGGATACCCGGCAGTCATTCATACGAAACTCTGTTTCAAAAGAGTCTCGAAACCGGAACGGTTGACCAGCTGACCTTCTTCCCCGAAAAGATGGAATCTCTCGGTAACGGTTCTGTCGTACAGGTCAGAAACCGTTTCGGAATGATCCGGTACAGCGTCCCCACCGGAAAGATTGTCAGGATCGAAGAGCGCAAACCCTTTGTATCAGGCGGTACCATCAGTTCGGGCATGCTTCCCGAAATGACAACGAGTCCTGACGGCAGGTGGCTGATTCTCATTGAACCGGTAACCGCCGCCCGCGGCAAAATGATTCTCGTAGACACCTCTCGGGATGTACGCTACATCCTCGCTGATTCTGTCGGGCGCGGATTTGTGCCGGTTTCCTGGTCCCGTGATTCGTCGTTGTTTGTGTACGAAGTCTCGGGTACTCTCTATTTTGCGCGTCCCGAATCATTCTTCTCCACCACGGTGGTAGACAGCAAATACCGCTCTCTCGGGGAAGGAACCATCAATACGGTTTCCTGGTACCGGGATTCACACCTCATGTACATTTCCGGAACCGACGTTTACCGTATTCAGGCCTCCGAGCTCTTCTCCCGTTCGTTGTACAGCCCGCTGCTCGGATACGGCGAACTGGCGGGAAAAATTCCGTTCCCCTATGATCCGGCATGTGACTCGTTCCATGTTTCCCCGGACGGGGAAGCGATTCTGTATTCCCGCGGAAACCGGTCGGTATACTATTGTCCCCTTGACGGAGACGATTTTGTTGCCGTAACCAAACCGTCCCTGTTGCCCTGGGTTCTTCTTTCGGGCAATACGGTTTCTGTAGAACTTTTCTGGACACCGGGAAATACACCGGTTGTTTTGGCTTTTTCCATGGAAGACGGCAAACGAATAGCCAAAGCCTGGAAAATGACCGATGTGTCCGGCAGCAAGGTTTTTGTGCCGGTCCCGGTTCCGGACCGCACCGTCAACGCACATATAGCCCGTGACGGAGCGTCCATTGCCTTTGTAACAATGGAATCCGTTCTGGTGTACAACACCATTACCTGGAAAGAAACGGGCGCGTATCGACAGCAGAAGCCGGTCTCGGTAGTATGGGGAGACGGTGCCCTGTTGTATATTGGCGGGACAGAAACACTGGATCAATGGAACTTTCAGACTGGTGCCGTATCAACGCTGCTGTTGTCTGCGGTTAAACGGTATGGCTGGGATGAGGCCGGTAAAACGGTTCTTGGCGAGACCGGCACGGCAACGATCGTTGAATACACGGACCGTCTGCAATGGGTTCCCACAGCAGTGTCGCGGATTCGTCCTGCAACAAGTTCCAATAAATCATGGCGGCTCTACACGGATTCGGGGAAGGGTTACTATACGAACATGCTGTATGTCCGGTCTACTGGAACCCCCGGCGGAACCTGGCCGCTCGTACGTGAGCCGGTGCCGGTAACAGAAAACATTCCGGCGCTTTCCGCCGAAACCGCGGCGGTGTCCGGCGTCTTTTCACACGGAAAACGGAACGGAAATCGTGAAGTTTCCCTGGTCTTTGACGCGATGGATTCCCTTGAGGGGCTATCGGTAATTCTCGATACCCTCCACCGGTACGGAATCCGTGCAACATTTTTCATTAACGGTGAGTTTATCCGGCGCAACCCGGCGGCAGTAAATGAAATAGTTAAAGCCGGCCATCAGTGCGCGTCGCTTTTTTATACCACCTGGGATCTTTCGGGGACACAGTACCGGATAGACGAAGATTTCATTATCCGCGGTCTTTCACGCAACGAAGATGACTTTTTTAACGCAACCGGACAGGAGTTGTCCCTGTTCTGGCATGCGCCGCATTATGTTCTCTCTCCCGACATCCTTGGTGCGGGTGAAAAATCCGGATACCGGTATATCTCGCCGGACGTGATGGTGCCGGACTGGGTGAGTGCGGAACAGGATTTAAAGACTCCCGGCATGTACCGGAGTGCTTATGAACTGGTTGAAGACATTGTGCGCAAGAAAATGCCCGGATCGATCATACCGGTACGAATAGGCAAACCTTCTGGCTATCGGGACAGCTACCTGTTTGAACAGGTTGACCTGCTGGTAAACGCGCTCATGGAAGCGGGCTACCGCATTGTTACGGTAGATACCCTTATTCAGAACGCCGCCCGTTAGACAACAGTAATTCCGCGCACCGGGACGCGAGATAATCAAGAAGTACAAGGGGTCCTGGGGCCCGCTCGATGTTCCGGTCGGCTACGAGCGGAACGGAATGCACCACCTTGCCGTCCGCAAGGTAGTCAACGGACCCGATCCGGGTTCCGGCCGCTATCGGAGCGTTGATTGAACGGGGCAAAACCGTTTGAACAGACAGTAACGCTCCCGCCGGATGTACCATGAAGCCCGTCCCCGCGGGTATTGCCCAAAGACTTGTTTCGCGGCCGCCCCACACGGTAAGGGGAACCGGAACCGCGTCGCGGGTTGGCACTACCCTCCGGTTCGCAAACACCCATTCCATGATCGAGTTTCCGTCCCTGTCCCGTATTCGAACTCCTTCCCGGATTGTTCTCCCGGGGCCGCCCATTATCAGTGCGAGGAAACGGGTCCCGTTCCGTTCAGCCGTCAGGCAGATATTAAACCCGGACTCGTATATGAATCCGGTTTTCAGACCGTCACATCCTTCGAGGGTCGCAAGAAGGGTATTTGTCGCCCGCTGGTAGACAGCCGGTTCGTTATTTCCTTTCGCACGATTCCCCGGCAGGGGATAGGAGAGATCGCGTTTCGAATGATACCGTTCAAGAGTCTCGGGAAATTCCCGGATATAGGAGAGCGCGAAACTGGCGAACTCCCGTGCGGTGGTACGATTGTTTTCGCTGAGTCCCGACGGTTCCACAAATACGGTTTTCCGCAAGCCCAATCGGCGTATTTCGTCGTTCATGCGCGCGACAAAGGCCGGTACAGAACCTGATACATGGCAGGCAAGGGCAATTGCCGCATCATTTCCGGAAACCACGGCCATTCCGGTGAGTATTTCATCCATAGTAACGTTCTGACCAGGACCGAGAAACATGAGGGACGAGCCCGGCGGGATATTTCGTGCCCAGGATTCTTCGGGGAGTGCTACCGAATCGTCAAGACTGACTTCGCCGTTCGCTACGGCCCGGAGCGCGGTATACATGGCCACCAGTTTTGTCATGGAGGCCGGGGGAATGAGTTCGTCGGCGTTCTTTTCGAAAAGGACTTCTCCCGAATCCGCGCAAGCAAGCAAAACCGACTTTGCCCGGACCAGATCAGGCTCCGGCATGGCTGCTGATCCTGACCATGCCCAGGTGGTCAGTTCCGGGGCGCCGTCGAAGGGATGGAGATCGGGGGCATGCGTCCGGCGGTACACGGAACGTGCCAAATCCTGCTGCGCCTGAACTGCCGGATCAACGATTCCGGATAGACGAAAGGATGTGTACCCCACGAGAGCCGTAGCCAGCGCAGAAACAGCAAGCATGGCGATGAGTATCCGCCGTGCCGCCTTGATGCCGTGAAATTTTTTATCGCTTTTAGAAATCCGCAAGCTTCGGAGCCCTCGGGAAGGGAATTACATCCCGGATGTTTCCCATGCCCGTTATATACAGTAACAGACGTTCAAAACCGAGACCGAAACCGGCATGGGGGACAGAGCCGTATCTGCGAAGATCGAGGTACCACCAGTAGTCGTCCGGATCCAGGTTCATGTCGGTGATGCGCTTCTCGAGTTTTTCGAGGTTCTCTTCGCGTTCGGAGCCGCCGATTATCTCGCCCAGTCCGGGAACCAGCATGTCCATGGCCCGCACCGTTTTTCCGTCATCATTGAGCTTCATGTAAAATGCCTTGATCTCCCGGGGGTAGTCGGTAACGATTACCGGTCCCTTGTAGACGATCTCCGTCAGGTATTTTTCATGTTCGCTCTGGAGATCACAGCCCCAGAAGGGTTTGAACTCAAAAGCCGTGGCGTTCTTTTCAAGCTGCTCAATGGCCTCGGTGTAGGTGATGCGGACAAAGTTCGACGAGACGACTTTTTTCAGTGTCTCGATGAGTCCGGGCTGAATACGGGCGTCGAAGAACGCCATGTCTTCGGCGCATTTTTCCAGGGCCCAGGTGAGAAGGAATTTGATGAACTCCTCCGCGACATTCATGTTTTCGGTAATATCGCAAAAGGCTATCTCAGGTTCGATCATCCAGAACTCGGCGAGATGCCGGGTGGTATTGGAATTCTCGGCCCTGAAGGTCGGACCAAAGGTATAGACCCGTGAGACGGCCGTCGCGTAGGTTTCCGCTTCCAGCTGTCCCGAAACGGTCAGATTCGCCGGTTTCCCGAAGAAATCCCGGGAGAAGTCTACCGCATCTTCGCCGCTTTTCGGGGTGGACCTGGCGAGACCTCCGAGGTCCAGCGTAGTTACCTGGAACATTTCTCCGGCGCCTTCGCAGTCGGATGCGGTAATTATGGGGGTATGTACATAGTGGAATCCGCGTTCCTGAAAGAACACATGTACGGCATAAGCCATCTGGCTCCGCATGCGTGCTATGGCACCAAAGGTGTTGGTGCGGGCCCGGAGGTGTGCGTTTTCACGGAGGAATTCGAATGAATGGTTCTTTTTCTGGAGCGGATAGGTTTCAGCGGGAGCTTCCCCGAGTACGGTGAGGGACAACGCCTGTATTTCCACCGCCTGTCCGGAAGCAGGGGATTCAACAAGCTTGCCGTTTACACGGACAGAGGCACCGGTTGTCGCCTTCTTCAGCTCGTCGAGAATCGCCGGATCAATTCCGGCATCCCGGTCCAGGGTGACCTGAATGGATGCAAAACAGGATCCGTCATTTATTTGAAGGAAAATAAGATTTTTTGTTTCCCGTTTTGTACGTACCCAACCGTGTACGGTAACATCCCGTCCGTCGGGTTGTGAGACAAGGATTTCCTTGATCAAGGTTGTTTTCATGAAGAAAACAGTATCATGTTTCGAATGACGCGTCAAAGGGGCGAGAAGGGAAAAATAGATAAATATACAAAAAAAAGAATAAATATGCAAAAAAAGAAAAAGAAGTTTTTTTGAATTTTGGGCAGAATTCTGCTTGTACGAAAGAATGGTTATAATGTATAAATATACACAGTTTGTTTCCTGGAAGGAAAAAATATGCGATTTGATTCAAAAAGAACATCACTGCTCGATGAGCTTTCTCTTCTTGCTGAACAACACGGGTATATTGATCCCGATTTGTACGCGAAATATGATGTTAAACGCGGTCTCCGCGACAGTGACGGCAAAGGTGTATTGGTCGGTCTTACCGGTATCGGAAACGTATACGGGTATGACACCGTAGACGGAAAACCGGTCCCTGTTCCCGGCAAACTCATTTACCGGGGCTATGATGTGGAAGATATCATCAAGGATGTCGAAGCAAGCGAAATGTTCGGATTCGAACAGGTTGCCTACCTGCTTCTTTTCGGAGAGCTCCCCAACGCCTCTCAGCTTGACGAGTTTGACGCCGTCCTCGGTGAATACCGCGAGCTTCCCAACAACTTCGTCGAGGACATGATTCTCAAGTCTCCGTCTTCAGACATCATGAACAAGCTTGCCCGTTCGGTTCTTGTTTCGTATTCCTACGACCCGAATCCCGAGGATGTCTCGGTCAAGAACGTTCTGCTGCAGTGTGTTCAGCTCATTGCCCGGTTCCCGGCAATGGTTGCCTACGGATATCAGGCCAAGCGCCGGAACTATGACGGAAAGAGCATGTACTTGCACAATCCGCTTCCCAATCTTTCTACTGCGGAAAATTTCCTCAGGATGATCCGGGCCGATAAAAACTATGACAAACTTGAAGCCGAGCTTCTCGATCTTGCCCTGATCCTGCATGCGGAACACGGGGGTGGAAACAATTCCTCCCTTACCGTTCATGTCGTTTCCTCGGCGGATACCGATACCTATTCGGCGATCAGCGCAGCCGTGGGCTCCCTGAAGGGACGCCGTCATGGCGGTGCCAATATCAAGGTCATCGAAATGATGCAAGAGATCAAGGAAAACGTACAGGACTGGAGCAACGAGCGTGAACTCGGGGATTACTTGCGCAAACTGCTGCGTAAGGAAGCCGGTGACCGGAGCGGACTCGTGTACGGTCAGGGACACGCCGTGTATACCATTTCCGATCCGCGCGCGACCCTGCTCAGGGAAAAAGCGCGGGGCCTTGCGGAAGTAAAGGGATTCAAGGACGAGTTCGAGTTGTACTGCCTGATCGAGAAAATATTCCCCAACATTTTTTATGAAGAAAAGGGGAGCGACAAGCGGATTTGCACGAATGTGGACTTTTATTCCGGATTTGTGTACTCAATGCTCGATATCCCGCCCGAACTGTTTACGCCGATCTTTGCCATATCCCGTGTGGCAGGATGGGCGGCGCACCGCCTGGAAGAGATAATCTCCGGCGGCAGAATATATCGTCCGGCGTTCAAACAGGTTGGTGAATTCCGGGACTATGTGTCCATGAAAGACAGAAATTAAGAAAAAAAACCGGGAACAACGTGTTCCCGGTTTTTTTTAATCGTCTTCAGCCTGTTGTTTGATAAACTCTTTCGCGGCTGCGATTACCTCGTCCGCGATCTTTCCGGATATCGGACTGTAATGATCAAAAGTCATTTCGAAAGAACCGGTACCGCTGGTCATCGATCTGAGATCAATGGCGTACTTGAGCAGTTCCTGGTGCGGAACCTGTGCCCGTATTTCTTCGATGCCTCCACCAAGGCTCGCCTGCCCAAGTATGTGTCCGCGGCGTCCTGAAAGGTCGCTCATGATGTCTCCAAGATAGTTCATGTCCACGTACACGGTAAGACTCATGATCGGTTCAAGGAGAATGGGTCCCGCGCTCCGCATCGCGTCGCGGAATGCGTTTCTCGAGGCAATCTTGAATGCCATTTCCGACGAATCGACCGGATGTTCCTTTCCGTCCAGAACACTCACGCCTACATCGACAACCGGGTATCCTGCAAGAACGCCGTTTTCCATGGCTTCCTTTACGCCCTTCTCGACACCGGGAATGTATCCCTTGGAGATCGCTCCGCCGAATACGGCGTTTGTAAAGGAATATTCGGCACCCCGTTCGAGCGCCTCGATTGAAAGGACAACCCGCGCATACTGACCATGACCGCCCGACTGCTTCTTGTGGGTGTATTCGGCCTGCGCCTTGCGTTGAACCGTTTCCCGGTATGCAATACGGGGAACGACGGTCTGGATATCCATCTTTGTTTGTGCCTTGATGCGGTTCAGGACGATACTGATATGCAGGTCGCCCATACCGGACAGTACACTCTGACGGGTCTCGCCGTTATACGCGAACTTGAGTGTCATATCCTCTTCGCAGGCGCGGGTAAGCAACTCTCCGAGCTTGTCCTCGTCCTTTTTGTCTCCCGCAGATACGGCCATTGAATATACCGGATTCGGTGTTCTGAGGGGGACAAAGGGTACAATATCGGAAGACGCGGCAAGCGTATCGTTTGTTTTCGCGAAGGGCATCTTTGCCGCAACTCCTACATCGCCGGCCGAAAGCTCGCGGGTATCAACGAGTTTTTTGCCGATTGCGCGATACAGTTTTCCGACCTTTTCTTTCTTGTTTTCGGTAACGTTAAACACCTCGGTATCTGCGGTGAGCTTTCCGGTTATTACCTTGAGGTACGACAGTTTCCCGGAGAACTGGTCGTTTGAAGTTTTGAGTACAAGGGCCGAAAGCGGGGCTGCAGGATCAATCTTGACAGTCGATTTTGTCTCATCGTCCGAGACAAGCGACTCGAGCGCTCCTGCAGGCGGGGGTACTATTCCGGTGATAAAATCGAGCAAGGACGAGAGTCCTGAACCGGTGACGGCACTGCCGCAGAACGCGGGTACAATGCGGTTATCCTGAATGGCGAGCCGCAAGCCGAACTCCATGTCTTCGTTGGAAAGGCCCGCTTCATCGATAAACTTGACCAGAAGATCCTCGTCTCCCTCCGCCGCGGCGCCGGCGAGAATTTCCCGCGCGCGGGAGAGCTCCTCCGTGTATTCTGCGGGAACCGGGATCTCTTTTTCAGTACCGTCTGTCGTTTCATACGCTTTTCCGGTCAGCACATTGATGATTCCGCGGAACGCCGCGCCCTTGCCCATGGGGATGGTAACGGGACACACTTCCACGTTGAACTGCTCATGAACATCGTGGATGCTTTTTTCAAAATCGGCCCGTTCGTCATCCATGTGACTTATGTACAACACACGAGCCTTGTTTCTCCGGTCCAGATTCCGCCAGAGCTTGATGGTTTCAATCTGGACTCCGGAACGGGCATCGATGAGCATTATAGCGAGTTCGGATGCCCTGAACGCGGTAATGACTTCTCCAACGAAGTCCGAAGAGCCGGGGGTATCCCATATATTGACGAGGGTATTCTTCCAGGGAAGATGCACAAGTGATGAGTAAATTGATATTTTCCGGTCTGTTTCTTCTGGAGTATGGTCACTGACTGTTTTCCCGGAGTCAACAGTCTCGGCTTTCTGAATTACACCGGCAGCAAGCAGTAATTGCTCAACAAGGGTGGTCTTGCCGGTTTGTCCGTGCCCGGCAACAGTAACGGTGCGAATCAGATCCGTTGCATATTCCATTTAGAACGCCTCCTGTAGGTTACCTGTGTGTAAAATCTTCCTATTATCGTAAGTTCTATCGATATGTATTGTCAAGAAAATAATATGAAGCTACTATTAAGGTATGGACGCACAGCGTAAAAACATTCAGAATTTGACAGAACTTCTCGACGAAAAGCGCAACGAGCTCAACGACCTCTATCGGCGCTTTGGTGAAAAACTGCTCCAGGATGCGGCATCCTCGGAAGAACTGGCCCTGATCCTCGGTCGTGAACGGGTTGATACCTGGAAGTCCCTCATGGACTCACGTGAAAATGATACCCGGGCGATTCTTGAAATAAAGGATGTTCTTGCCAGGAGTCAGGAACTTCGCCAGTTTCATCAGGAAATAGAAAAAAACCGTTCTGATATTGACGATGACTACCAGCAAACGCTGGAAAAACTCGGACATGCCTGTTATGAGCGTTATTCCGCCGGAGATTCCGCTTCGTTCGCGGAGATTTGGGAAAAGGCTTCTCTGGATGGAGCCGGAATTGTCGAACTTGAGAACAAACGTGATACGCTCCGGATGGAACTGGAAAAGGCCGGCGTGCTCCAGCGCGTGATGCTTCAGATGAAACTCGCCGCCGTTGAAAAGAGCATCAAACAACACCATGACCGGATGATCAAAATTCTGACTTCAGGAGCCCGCCGTCTGGTGGACGAAGGCGTGCTCGAAAAACAGCTGGAAGACGGCGAACTGGACGAGCAATTTGAACAGATCATGATGTCCATCAGGGATACCCTGGGTCGTCAGCGGGACCTCGATGAGCGTCAGGGTTCACTCAAGGCGGAAAAAGATTCCCTCGACGGAGTTCTTGAAAAGTACGGCGCCCGCGACAATCCGTCACGCAGGATTGATTCCCTGCACGCGAAAATCCGCGATACCGATCGGCGCATTACCATGCTCTCGGTAATGGCCGCCCGGGATTATGTTGATACCGTCATGGACGATGAAGGCGAGCGGAAACTGACGGAGAACGAAACGGCTGTCGAGCGTATACAACCCCTTGAACAGGTAGCCGCTCTTCGCGCGGAAATAGCCAATACCCGCAAGAACATTGAAATACTGGAAGCGGATCTCAAAATTGCCGCCCTTGACCGTACCCTCGCCAATACGGACCGTTCGTGCGCGGATTTTGAAAAGAAGATACAGCAATACCGTGAACAGATAGAAAAGATGGAAAAGACCCGTGAACAGACCGTTCGGGAACGGACTGCGCTGGAAGACTACCGGGATTCCATCAGGAAAACGCTCCGGTAACAAGCCCTGCGTCATTTCTCGTGACGAGCCGTTGTTTTTTTGATATACTCTGCCTGTTATGGCAAAAAAAACAACAGAGTATGACGAGTCGAAAATAAAGACGTTGAGTTCCCTCGAGCATATACGCCTCAGGACCGGTATGTATATCGGCCGTCTGGGTGACGGATCAAATCCGGATGACGGGATTTATATTCTGGTCAAGGAAGTTATTGACAATTCCATTGACGAGTTCATCATGGGCAACGGCAAGAGGATTGATATCCAGCTCAAGGATAACAAGGTAGCCGTACGCGACTACGGCCGGGGAATCCCGCTGGGGAAAGTGGTCGAGTGCGTTTCCGTTATCAATACCGGCGCCAAATACAACGATGACGTATTCCAGTTTTCCGTTGGTCTTAACGGTGTGGGTACCAAGGCCGTTAACGCCCTTTCAAGCTGGTTCCGGGTGGTATCCGTTCGCGACGGCAAATGTTCCGAGGCTGTTTTTGAACGGGGAGTGCTCAAGACACAACGAACCGGTAAAGTAAAACCCGATGTAAAGAACGGCACCCTGGTCGAGTTCATTCCGGATGAAGAGCTCTTTCATGATTATCAGTTTTCACTGGAATTTCTCCAGAAAAGGATATGGAACTACGCATATCTCAATACCGGTCTGACCCTTGCTTTCAACGGAGACAAATATGTTTCCCAGAACGGCTTGCTTGATCTTCTGGAAGCCGAGATGGGAACGAGCAGTCTCTATCCCATGGGCTACTACAAGGGAAAACAGCTCGAGTTCGCTTTTACCCACTCAAACAATTATGGTGAAAATTATTTTTCCTTTGTAAACGGCCAATATACTTCCGACGGGGGAACCCATCTTTCCGCGTTCAAGGAAGGTTTTCTCAAGGGAATCAACGAGTACTTCCGCAAGAGCTACAAGAGCGAGGATGTTCGTGAAGGCACGGCCGCGGCTGTCGCGGTCAAGATACAGGCGCCCGTGTTCGAAAGCCAGACGAAGAACAAGCTCGGAAATACCGAAGTGCGAACCTGGATTGTCAACGAAACAAAGTCGGCGGTGGACGACTGGCTCCACAAGAATCCGGAAGCCGCCCGCCAGCTTGAACAGAAAATACTCGCCAACGAAAAGCTTCGCACCGAGTTGAATACGGTAAAAAAAGAAGCGAAAGAAGCGGCGAAAAAAATCGCCCTGAAGATACCAAAGCTCAAGGACTGCAAGTACCACCTTGGAGACGCGAAGAAAGGCGAAGAGACCATGATATTCATTACCGAGGGCGATTCGGCCTCGGGATCAATGGTATCGAGCCGCGATGTATATACTCAGGCCATTTTCTCCCTCCGCGGTAAATGTGAAAACATGTTCGGTAAAAAGAAAGCCGACATTTACAAGAACGCCGAGCTCTACAACATGATGATGGCCCTGGGTATTGAAAACGACATCGAAGGTCTTCGCTACGCGAAGATTGTCATCGCGACCGACGCCGATAATGACGGATTCCACATCCGGAATCTTCTGCTCACCTTTTTCTTGAGCTATTTTGAAGAACTCGTTACCTCCGGCCGTATGTACATTCTTGAAACACCGCTCTTCCGGGTACGTACGAAAAAAGAAACCAGGTACTGCTATTCGGAAAAGGAGCGCGACCAGCAAGTTGCCGCCCTGGGAAGCTCTTCGGAGGTAACCCGTTTCAAGGGACTTGGAGAAATAAGCCCCCGGGAGTTCGGTCAATTTATCGGAGAGGATATCCGGCTCCTTCCGGTGAGTGTACAGAGCCTCAAAACGGTACCGGAAATACTGGAATTCTACATGGGAAAAAATACTCCGGAACGGCGCGAATTTATCATGAAGAATCTGCTTGCGGAGGTGGACGTATAATATGGACTACATTAGAAGCCTTTTTAACCGCAACTTTCTCGAGTACGCGAGCTATGTTATCCGGGACCGGGCCATCCCCGATCTGGAAGACGGCCTGAAGCCGGTTCAACGCCGCATTCTCCACTCATTGTTCGAAATGGACGACGGCAAATTTCACAAGGTCGCCAACGTTGTTGGGCACTGCATGAAGTATCATCCCCATGGTGACGCTTCAATCGGCAATGCACTTGTGGTCCTGGCCAACAAGGAACTGTTCATAGACCGACAGGGAAATTTCGGAAACGTGATTACCGGAGATTCCGCGTCCGCGGCGCGGTATATCGAATGTCGCGCGACTCCTCTCGCGAAGGATCTGTTCTACAATCCGGATATAACCACCTACATTCCGTCGTACGACGGACGAAATAGGGAACCGGTATCGTTCCGGGCGAAGCTTCCCATTGTCCTGCTCACCGGCGCGGAGGGTATCGCGGTTGGCATGTCGACCAAAATAATGCCGCACAATATCCGTGAGGTTATTGAAGCGGAAAAACTCTGCCTTTCCGGGAAAAGTTTTTCCCTCTTTCCCGATTTTTACAACGGCGGATTCATGGATGTGTCCGGGTATGAAGACGGTCTCGGGAAGATTCTGGTCCGGGCAAAACTTGATACCTCGGACGAAAAGCGGATTGTGATCCGGGAAATACCCTACGGTACAACAACGGAAAGCCTTATCGCTTCCATAGAAAACGCAGCGCGTTCGGGAAAGCTCAAGATTTCCGAAATAAACGATTATACTACCGATACGGTCGAAATTGAGCTCAAACTGCAGCGGGGGGTGTATTCCAACGACGTGGTGGACGCGCTCTATGCCTTTACTGATTGTGAACAATCCATATCCTGCAACCTTCTGGTAATCCGGGATAACATGCCCGTACTCATGACCGTGACCGATGTAGTCAAGGATCATGCGAAGCGGCTGGTTTCTATTCTCAAGGAAGAGCTTGTTCTTGAAAAGGAACACCTAACGGACAAGCTGCACATGCGAACTCTTGAGCGAATATTCATCGAGGAACGGATATACAAGCGCATTGAAACAATGAAAACGGCCGAAGGCGTAATCAATGCCGTATTAAAAGGTTTTGAACCCTTCCGCGCCGAACTCATACGCGATGTTACCGCCGATGATGTTGAGCGTCTTCTCAAGATCCCCATCCGGCGCATTTCGCTCTACGATATCAACAAGAACCGGGAAGAAGTTGCCGCCATCAACGCGCGTATAAAAGAAATAAACCGGTTGCTGAAGAATCTCGTTGATTACGCCATTTCTGTTCTCAACGGGATACTGGAAAAGATTCCGGTCGAATCAATGGACCGGCGGACCAGGATAACCAGTTTCACCAAAGTTGACGTGAAAGAAGCGGTTACCCGTAATCTTTCGCTTAAATATGACCGGTCCACCGGATATCTGGGTACTGCGGTAACGACCGGGACAGAAATCATGAAGGTGAGTCCGTATGACCGAATCGTCATCCTGCGGAAAAGCGGGGTGTACACCGTTCTCGACGTACCGGAGAAACTTTTTGTGGACAAGGGAATGTGGTTTTGCGGGTTATCCGACAAGGACGTCCTGTCCAAGATTCTCTTTACCATAGTGTACAAGGACGGGAAAACCGGGTACCCCTACATCAAGCGGTGCCGTATTGAGGGGTACATACTCAACCGGGATTACCTGATTGTACCCGATGACGCAAAAGTCCTGCTTGTGGGAACCAGGGATGCGCTTGTCTTTACGGTAAAGTACACACCCAAACCGCGGATAAAAACCCGCTCGCAGGTGTTTAACGCGAAAGATTTCCGTGAAAAGGGCCTCAAGGCACAGGGGGTCAGGCTTGCGCCACGGGAAGTATCGTCCGTGGTAACGGGAGCGCTCAAGGACGAAGAGGAGCTTCCATTCGGTAAAAAGGATGGCGACGTAAAAAAATCCGCTGGTAAAGCCGCAGCGAAGACACCTGCAGGAAAGAAGAAATCCGGCAAATAGGAATGGCTCACCACAAAAAAAACCGCCCTGTTCGGGGCGGTTTTTTTTGTTCGCTGAACCTACTGGATAGTTATGGTTACCGAAGTAGGTGACACTGCAGCGCCGCCTGCTCCGGGTCCTGTCGCGATAGGTTGTACCGGGGAAGCGGATTCGGTACTCGGTAGTGAAGAAACAGAAATGGGATTCATTTCCTTTTTCTTTTCGGTAATCTGATTGCTCAGGGTGTCGCCGGTTACATCCATGTTCTGTCCGGCATTACCGGTCCGTGTTTGGCCGAATGAGGTAGCTACTTCAACTGACCCCTCGAATACGGTAACTTTATCGCCCATTTCAAATACCGTTCCGCGAACGGAAGCGGTCGCGACCGGACTGCGCACAGAGAATCCGTTCCGCTTGTTGTTGTAGGATTTTACTTCGGCCTTGACGGTGCCCACGTCGAGGTATACTTCGGTATCAACAACATCTTCTTTTTCGGACAGTGTCGTCAGGGTCATGCGCGTGAGCGGCTTAACCGAAAGAATTGAAGCGCCAAGACGTATCGTTGCGTTTGACTTGAATCCGGTAGAGATCATTGTGCCGGAATTGACAGTATCACCGGATTTCAACGGCATCCATGAACCACCGCTTCCCTGATACTCAACCTTTCCGTTTACGGTTACAACCTCACCCTCAAGGGCCGCAAGGGACGAAACCGCAAACAGGGCAAGAATCACGATGGCAACTATGGTTTTTTTCATACAAATTCTCCTTGTGTTTCCAGGGTATTACAGGTTGAATACAACCGTAATTTCCGCCTGGTACTGCATGTCTTCGTCTTTCGGGAACAGCAATGTTCCGTCAAACCGCAATCTGAGGTCGCTTGTTGCCTTGAATGTCGCACCGGCGTTGACTTCCGTTGCGCTGTACAGTCCGTCGGCCTCGTCTGTTTCTTTTGAATACATGAACAGTGAAGCTCCAAAATCGATATTGAGAACGTTCATGGGTATATAGAGTACGCCCGTTTTAGCCCGCATGAGATTACCGTATCCGGCGCCGTACAGGGTCCCCGCGCTCTGGAACGTAATGGGCAGCAGATGTGAGAAAAAATCATTCTCGCCGGTGGTGTATACAAACTCCGCGAAGATGTTTGCAACCGGTACGGGGAAGGCTTCCACACGCGCAACACCCAGTAGTGCATGTTCAGAGTAGGTATCGTCCGAGTCGAGTACCCCGGTCTGGAAGGTTCCCGAAAGGGAATAGAAGACTGATGTTGTAATCGATCCGTTAACGGCGATCGTGCCGTAACCGGTATGTACGGTTTCATAGGCGTCGGAATCAAGTTGTTCACGGAGATCATACTGCCCGAGCGCCTCAACAATCAGGTCCGCTCCACCAAGGAGTTCGGGAAACTGGAAGGTGACTTTGGCTACCGCTCTTTTGGCGCCCAGTGCATAGATATCGTCGGTAAGGATATCCATAACATCGTCCGTGGTCATGAGGTTTTTTTCCTGGCGGGCGTTGAGAAGTCCGGTGTATCCGGCAAGGAATGAAAAATTGCCGAATGACCTGATTCCCCGTACTTCTACACCGTCAAGGCCCTGAGAGAGGAGTATGCCGGTTGCGTCCGCAACGGGGAACCGTCCTGCATCGACGGTAATTTTTCCCTTCTCGTTTTGCTGCGCGGTAAGGGACAGGCGGAAGAGATCGACATCAACGTAATAGTCGAACTCGTCCACTCCGGCCGGTTTTGACGCGTAGAAACTACCTTCAATGGCCAGGGAATTGCTGTTTGCGTTGTTGAACGGAATGGTCGCCCAGAGGGTCGCCTTGTGATCGGTATAGAATTCTGCGTCCTCAATCTTTTCAATTCCGCCGGTATTTTTCAGTTCAAGTCCGAAATCCGTGGCGGAAAGCAGGGCGGCGGTGAAGATCATCAGTAGTGTTGCAAGTACTGTATTGGATGTCCGCATCATTCTTCCTCCTTGTCCTGAAGCAGTAAGGCCCGATTGTCATGGCTTGCCGCAGCGGCGGGAGGCTCACGAAGTACGAC
>MWCL01000018.1 GCA_002070025.1 Spirochaetes bacterium ADurb.Bin215 | reverse complement strand
AAGATTTCGCTGCCTGCCCTCTGCTACTGCGACCTCAAGGTTATCGATCTTGACGATCTCGAACATACCGGCCACATCGGTCCCATGTACGACCACAATCTCGGCCACCTGATCGAATGCATCGCCGCAGTAACCGAGCGGGGTAAAGTTACCAAAACGCTTGACCGAACCTTTGCCGGCAACTTCCGCTTCCAGATCGTAAATGACGGATTTGCGCTGGTAAACAAAAAGGAACAAGCCTGGTACGCCATGCCGTCAGAAGAAGAGTTGACCTCGAAGTACTATGATTGGTCGCGTTCCGCGATGATCATCTAGAGATATCTTCACTGCTGCTATCAATTTTGTTGAAAACTTTTCAACAATTTTGATAGCAGTCTGTTTATACCACCGGTATTGCCGCCATGCGGCAGTACTTCACGTACTCATCCTTCCTGAGACCCTTGCTGAACAGAAAGCCCTGTACCAGATCGCATCCCCGTTCCACCAGATACGAAAACTGTTGACTCGTCTCCACTCCTTCGGCCGTTATCTGGATCTTGAGAGACTTGCTCATGGAAATTATCGCATCGATCAGGGCGGATTTGTCTCCCGATTCCTGCCCCGACATACCCTGAACAAAGCTCCGGTCTATCTTGAGGTTATGTACTCGTAACCGGTGCAGGTAGCCGAGACTCGAATATCCGGTACCGAAATCGTCTATGGCGATCCTGAATTTTCGTAAAAGCAGCTGGTCAATGTTTTCAGCGACGCGGGGATCATCGTCGAGCATGACGCCTTCCGTAATTTCAAATTCAATCACGGAGGAGGGAATCCCGTACCGGTGTTGCATGATTTCAATGAAGTCAACGAACTCCCGGTCATAGAGGTCGGTTACGGACAGATTGATCGCGAATAACTTGTCCAGCAAGAGTTCTGGATCGGCTGCGGACATTGCCGCGATCTCGGTAAAGCTGCGCTGAATAACCCAGCGGCTTATGCGGTGAATCATACCGCATTGTTCCGCGACGGGAATGAATTCGCCCGGGGAAATGTCGCCCCGCCCGTGGCTATTCCAGCGTAGCAGTATCTCCGCTCCCGCACAACCCTTGTCCGAAACACGGACTTTGGGCTGATACACAAGGTAAAAGTCCCGGTCAAAATCGGCATTGGACAGATCATCCAGCAGGCTGAACATCCTGAGCTGGCAGCACTGTATATCTTTGGAATAAAAGGCGACATCTCCCGGGCGGCAACGGGTTTGTTCGAGGAGGGAGATTGCCTTGTTGACCAGTTCAGGGGGTTCGCATGAGTCTTCGGGACACCGGGCTACCGCACTGTTAAAGAAAACCGAAACCACACGGCCGTCCACGAGATAGGGTTCCGAAAGCGCAGCCATCAGTTCGGCCGTGTACCGCTCCAGATGACTCAGTTCATGCAAATCGGTATACAACACAAATACGGAACTGCTCCAGCGGCCTACGGCCCGGGTAGCGTTTCGATAGCCCGAAATGCGTGAACCTACATTCCTGAGCAGATCATCCGCAAGCGCATTTCCAAGCATGGTATTCAATTTGTTCATGTTCACGGTTTTAACGGCGACCACACTGAGCGGACGGGGTTCTTTACGGTTTCGGAGAATACCGTCGTGAAGGAAGGACAGAAATTTAAAGCGGTTCGGGAGGCGGGTAACCTGGTCAAAATAAGCCAGACGGGACAGATGCCGAATAATCACTTCAATGGCAAAACAGGTGGTTGCCTGCAATACAAGAGCCATACCGAGAATTATAAGCATTCTGAGAGTAATTTCGGAGCTATTGAATATTGACGTGGGAAGAAAGTTCCCGGCAGACAGGCGGAACAGGAGTCCGCTGTAATATAGAATCATGAACACTATCGTAGGGACAATACCGAACAGGGGATACGCGACAGAAAAACCGAACGCAAGATAGAGAACACCCAGACCAAACACACCGCCGCCATCGAGTATCTGTTCAAGAATAAGCAGGAGAACACAGAATCCCAGACAGAGCTTTGCCCATTCCGTCCTGCGCGTTGTCCACAGGACAATGAGCGTAACGAGCGCGAAGACCAGATAGGCGACCAGAAAACCCGCGGTAAGATAGGCTTTTTTATCAAGAACAAACGAAAGGTTCACCGCGGCGGCAACAAAGTACACACCCGTTACCACATAGATGGACGCGACCCGCATGCGATGCAAGAACGGAACCGAGTTATCTGACAATTTGAAGGAAAAAAGGAAGTTATAATAGATGAACAAACCGTTGATGTAGATTCATGAAGGCAGTATAGGGGCAAAATTGCGTAAAAGCAAACAATATAAGTGTGTTTTCAGGTACCGTGTCCCTCTTCCGGGAAAATTGGTTGCGGATGGAAAGAAAATCACCTATACTGATAAGGGATAACAAGGAGGACAGAATGGCACTTAAGGCGATGGATCTTTTTGAGGCGTACGAGCAAAACCAGCTGCCAATGGATGAAGGCTACATTGTTTCATCATTTTTCAAACCCGAAACAACCTACAGTATCTATGAGGTAGTATCCTATTCCGCCATAAAAGATATCTATGCCACCAGCAACGGCATCACTTTTCAGACAAACGGAAAGAAACTGTTCGTCCTTGTTGAACCGCCAACCTATCCCGAAAAATCGGTTGAACCGTACTGTCGTTCCCAGGATTTTCTGGTTCCGTTCCGGTTCAGCGAGACAAGCATCATAACCGCCAAGAACCAGTCAAAAGTCATGTTCAGCAAGGAACCCCAGCAGGCAATATCAGCCTTTACCGTTGTTCGGCCCGCGGGCATGGACTTTGCCTTCCTTTTCTATTCGCTCCCCGATGTTTTCGAGTCAATGGAAAAGTTCTTCGCGAAAACGCTGAACCAGGAAGCAGGAGTTTCACAGCTTGACGCGCAAAAAGCGGCAAAAGAAATCGGAAAATTGTGTGCGAAAACACTCACCTGGCCGAAAGACAACGAGTAAACCGCTTCTCGTCGTTGTCTACGGGCTGAAAACAGCCGACCATACCTATTTCAACCTGTTTTATCCGGCGCGACGGCTAGCGCAGGAAGCAGAAAACCGGGGCATTCCGCTCCGGTTTTTGTTTCCTGCGGAGGTTCCGGCGTTTCTTGATGCCCGGGACCCCGGGATTGCCCCGGACAACACACTGTTCCTCTTCAGGGGCTCTGTCCCTGTTTCAATAATTGAGCTCGTTGAGCGGCGGGGGTTCACCGCAATAAACCCGTCCCGCGCGGTCCGGCTTTCCTGCGACAAACGGGAAACCGCGCGCTTTCTCGCTAAGCATGGCATTCCGCATCCGCGGCTCTTTGGCCCGGACGAAGTTCGCACGCTGCAGTGGCCGGTAGTGGCTAAACCCCGATTCGGAAGCCGCGGCACCGGAGTACGACTTGTATCCGGTCCGGAAGTAATCCCGGCTCCGGACACTCCGGATGGCGAGTACCTGCTTCAGGAATACATTGAACCATCCCATGGCAGGGATTTCCGGGTCTTTTTTGCCTTTGACAGAATTCTTGCCGCGGTGGAACGGCGGGCGGGCAACAGCCGATCAGGAGAACGCGACCTTGTATCAAACACCTGTACCGGGGGAAGCATGCATCCCTCTCCGTTCAGTCCACCGGTACCGGACACTGTTGCGGCGCTGACCGCAGAAATTGCCCGGAAGACGGGACTCGAGTACGGTACAATCGATTTTCTGTATGCAACGCAGGTCCCCGATCCCTCACAGCTCCTGGTGTGCGAATTGAATGCGTTTCCGGGCTTCACCGCCCTCGAAAAGGAAGGCGGATTTGACATCGCCGGTCCGCTTATCGATGCATTAGCGGGTTTATTTTTCTCCGAGTAACTGCTTGAGTTCCTGAATTTCAGCGGCGAGTTTTGACCGTTCCATCTTCTGGTATTTGGCGGGAACCATCTCCCGGCTCGTACACTCGAGTACCGCAACCAGATTTTGCAGTTCAATCTCGTACGGATAGGCGGGCGGAACAAAATCCCGTATGGTGGAGTCCAGATCCTCCCGGGTAACAATCGCCCGGTTGTCCATGCTCGCGCACATTTTCGCCCGGACAAGAATGGCCTCAATGTCCGCTCCGGACATATCGAATTTGATACCCTTGAAGACATCCGAAAGAGAGAAATCTTTCACCTTGATATCGAGTTTTTTCTGGAGCGTCCTGAAAAGGTCGATGCGGTCTTCCGCCGTTTCCGGGTAGAAAAGGGCCAGATGTTCTTCCGCCCTGCCTTGTCGCTTGAGGTCGATTGGAAGAAGATCGGGCCGGCAAGTTATCAAAAACCAGATAATCTTCCCCCGGTAATCGGTGTTGCCCATGAAGTTGGCTATCTGGGCGAACACCCGGCTTGAGGTTCCCGAGTCGCCCACCGAATCCCGGTCGCCAAGGAAGGCATCCGCTTCGTCGATCATGACGGCAACCGGCGCCATCGCCTTGAGAATGTTCAGCACCTTTTCCAGGTTGGACTCGGTCGCGCCCTGCCATTTCGAGCGGAAGTTGCGGAGCTTTACCATCGGGATGCCGATCTCGCCCGCAAAGGCCGATACAAGAAAGGTTTTACCGGTACCGACCGGGCCCGCGATGAGGTAGCCCATGGGAAGCACATCCGTTCGTCCGAGTTTCAGGGCGCGCGCGGCGCTCTGGAATCGTTTCTTCACAAAGGAATGACCCGAAACAAGCGAAAGATCATGTCCGGTTTCCACAAACTCGAGCAGTCCCGCCGCCTCATTTTCTATGATTGTCCGCTTGCGGTCGCGGAGGTATTCCAGCGTTATCGGCTTGTCTTCCTGATAGGATTCGGCCACAAGCTGGTTGAGGTTGAGCAGGTTCAGTCCGCTCGTCATGTTCCCGATCCGTTCCGGATTGAGCCCGCGTTCAAGAAGGAGCATATCCTTGGCTTCCAGAAATTCGAGAAACTGGGTGCGAACCATGGCGCCCGGAAACGGAATGGTAACCTTGACCGTAGACGGTGAACTGGAAAGGCGGGGATTAACGTCGGTAAGGTTTTCCGTGAGCATGATGACGGAGATATCACCCTGGGTGAACTGGGGTTCATGGGACCAGCGGTTGAGGGTCACAAGGCAATAGCGGTCTATTTCGTCCAGATGGCCTATCTCGTCCGCCGGAATGATGGTCTCCGCGTAATCCATGATGAGGACAATCCGTTTTTCCTTGGGAATGTTCATCACGAAGTACCGCTCAAGATAATCGAAGGCTTTTACCGGATCCCGGGTAAGAAACTCCTCGGGAGCGACATCCGGATACCGGGCGCTCATGGTCTTAAGGTAATCCCGTTCCATGTCCGACAGGCAGAAGGAGATTCCGCCGGACTTGTCGTAAAACACGATGATGTCGCGGTTCCCGAACAGTACTTCGGAAATATAATCCTGGATTTTGACGAACATGAATTCGCCCTCGTTCATCTTGTGGGGCAAGAAATCGCGGATATTTCCGTGTACAAAATATAAGTTGGCGGTCTTCGAACAGTACTTGACCGAAAGTTCCTGGGCCCAGGCGGGCAGGATATTGATAAAATCGAGATTCTTCTTGATAAGCTGCTGGCTCTCGGGCATGGTCCCCTCCGCAAATCAGTGTATCACCATATGGGGCGAAAAAACAGTCCCGTTTCCCGGGATGAACCATCTTGTTTTTTCGTTCGTAATGCGCTACTTTTATGCCATATCTCAATCAAGGAGGCTCTGTAATGGCCTATAAGATTTCCAGTGAATGCATCAACTGCGGCGCTTGCGAAGGCGAATGCCCGGTTAACGCGATCAGCGAACAGGACAACAAGCGTGTCATCGACGCCGATGCCTGCATCAGCTGCGGCGCTTGCGCGGCGGTTTGCCCGGTGGACTGTATTTCCGAGGAATGATCGGTACAATCCTTCGAGGATACGGCGCCGTTCTGGGCTCAGCCATACGGTTCGCAGCCCTGATCGGCGTTTGTATCGCAACCGGCTTTCTGTTGGTGTATCCCCTGTGGTCCCTGGCAGTTGCAAAACCGGATCTTTACACCCTTCTTTTTGTAGCCCTTCTGGCAACCGGCGCCGTCGCCGTCTTCGCTATTCGCGCGAAAAAGGCGTTGCGTACCAGTCCCGGATTGTTTCTGTTCAGTCTCTCCCGTAAAGCGGTTCTCGCCACCGGAGTTGTTGTCTTTATTCTGCTTGTTCTCCGGTATGAACGGACCCTGGCGTTCGTTTCACTCATTGTCACCTTTTTCCTCTACGGTTTCATAGCCTTTGTTCTTTCACCCGAAAAGCGTTCTCCGGAAGGACGATAATGCGCCGGCAGTCACCGCCGATCCGTCTTGTCGTCTCGGCCGTGCTCGTCATGACGTCCGTCATGCTCGTGGCGCAGGAAAACAACCGCTACCCGGAAATAACGACTCTTTCTTCCGGAAATCCCCTCTTCCGTCAGTATCAGGACGATGTTTCCGCCGCACGGATGGCAATTGCCGCCGGGAAAACACCGGAACTTCATCTGTACCGATATCGGGCAGGAGCCGACGATACTCTGCTCGGCATGGCCGCCCGGTGTTCTGTTCCCTATGACGCGCTCGCAAGCCTGAACCGCATCGAGTCCCGTGATGTCTCCATAGCGGGGAAAATGCTCCTGTTACCGTCCATACCGGCTCTGTATTTGCCCGAGCGCGGGATTAACCGCCTCGAACAACTCCTCCTTTCATCATTTGATCCTGAAATCTCCGGCATATTCTCCTTCACGCTCCATGAAGCAGACGGTTCATCACGAACCGTGTTTTGCCTTCCCGATTCGGGGTTTGACGGTACCGTCCGGGCATTTTTTCTTACGCCCACCTTCCGCTTTCCGCTCCCGGAAGGAATGGTAACCTCAACCTTCGGGATGCGGAAGAATCCGGTTACCGGAAACATGGTATTTCACAAGGGTGTCGACCTTGCCGCCCCCTACGGAACACCGGTGCTGGCATGCGCCGACGGTACGGCAATTTCCACCGGATATAATGCCATACACGGGTATTACATCATTCTCCGGCATGAAGGAAACCGTGAAAGCCTCTATGGTCATCTTTCGGAAAGAAAAATCGAGTTGCATGACATGGTCAAATCCGGTACTATTATTGGTAACGTCGGATCCACAGGACAATCAACCGGGCCGCACCTGCATTTTGAGATACATGAAAACGGAGTACCCAAGAATCCTGCCGGATTTATACAAAGGAATTAGCGCGTATGAAACACGCATCCGTAGTACTGGCAATCCTCTTTCTTGCGCTTGCAACGGCTCCGCTTGCCAGCGAGTCGTTCCGGGTTCGGTCGGTAACGACACTCGAAGTCAGCGGCAACGATTCGGAAACCAGGATCGCCAATATCGGGTATAACGACGCGGTCGGTATCATTTTCCCGGAAAACACCATTTTTCTCCGCGCTGTTGAAATTGAAATCCGCATTCCCCGTGAAATACTCCGCTATCAGAACAGCATGGCCTACGGTGTATACCGCAACGTCGAACCGGCACCGAAAAGCGGTGTAATCGACTACCGGGGCATACAGGAAGTATATCAACCCTTGCCGGCGCGGCTTTCCTTTGTCCTTCAGATTCCCCTGGTCGCCGATCACAAACTCAAATCCGGTCCCTATGCCACGGTTCTCGAACGGGTACATGACCCCAATACCGGCCCGATGGTATTCCGGCTCCAGCCCGTCATGAAAGGGCTTCCTCCCACCATCGACGAGATGACGTTCGAAGTACGGGTAAAACCCCTCCTTACCGATGAGGGCGCGCTTTCCCTGCGTCTTCAGTACCCGGATGACGGCGGGAAACCCGTACGAATTCTGATTGACGAGCAACAGGCGGACCGGCAAACAGACCTGTACATTCTTGCACCCGGAGACCACCATCTTTCCGTAGTCTCGGACCATTACCGCAACGAGGTACGCATGTTTACGGTTGAGTCCGCGCGTATAACGCCCGTGGACATCATGCTTCAGGATACGACTCCCACACTGATTCTGGTAGCTCCCGAGAACACTGCCATTCTTGTTAACGATAAACCGGTGGAAAATACGGGGAAACCCCTTCCGATTGAACCGGGCCCCTATACAATCCAGTTCAAAATCGGGGACTACGAAATAATCCGTCAAATTGTCGCTGAAAAAGGCAAGGATTACACAGTTTCCATGCAAATTGACATCAACGTATCAGAATCTCCCTGATTTTTTGTTCAAGAAAGCCGGACTTGTATCCGAAAATAGAATATCGGGCAGTCAGTTCCCCTCCCACCCACTGATTGTCCGACAGCCTGATGGGCGGGCCGGTAGAATCTACCGGCTCTTTTTTTTCCCCGTCACAATTCCCGTCCGCCCCTTTTTCCTTCTTGTAACAATGCGACCTTTATGCTTTTATTATAGATATGGCTGGCAAGAAAAAGCATATTACCGGAGTTCTTCTCTTTCTCATCATTTTCTTTTCCATCATAACCGGAGTCAGTCTCGGACTGGCGCTGGCGTTTACCCATAATCTGAAAAACAATGAACAGTTTACCGACTTTAATCCGGCACTCCCCACCCGCATACTTGATATCCACGGAGAGCTGATAACCGAGTTTTCCTCGGAAGAAAAACGGGAAATGATCACCCTGGATCAGCTTCCGGAGCATGTAATCAACGCACTTATAACACGTGAAGACCAGGCGTTTTACGATCACCGCGGCTATAACATCAAGGCAATTGCCCGGGCTGTTGTCGGAAAACTGACCGGTCGTTCCCTGGGCGGCGGAAGCACCATAACCCAGCAGCTCGCCGGCACATTGTACCTTGACCGCAGTGAAATAAGCCTGACGAGAAAGATCAAGGAGCTGTGGTGGGCACTCCAGCTGGAACGCCGCTTCTCAAAACCGGAAATACTCGAGCTGTACCTCAACAAGATGTATTTCGGCGGAGGGACCTACGGAATCAACGCGGCATCACGGTTCTATTTCGGCCACCCGGCAACGGAAATGACCCCGGCGGAAGCGGCCATTCTGGTTATCCAGCTTTCAAATCCGGCGTTCTACAATCCCTTTGACCATCCCAACCGGGCAATGGAACGCCAGCGGAACGTTCTCGACCAGATGGTCGGCCTCGGCTTTCTCAACAGCAAGGAAGCGGACGAATCATTTGATACCTACTGGGCGGATTTTGACTTTACCCGCACCGCTTCGTCTGCATGGCTCAACCGTGAGGACAAGGCCCGCTGGTTCTCGGAGTATGTCCGTCGGCAGCTTGAATCCATGATGTACGGCACCATGGACATTTACTCCGGAGGCTACACAGTACACACGACACTGGATCTTCGCCACCAGGCCGCCGCCGAAAAGATCATGAAAGACTATCTTGCCCTGGCGAACCGGCGGTTCCAGAATTCAAGCGCTGCGCGTTTTGCCCAGGGCGACCGGTATGCCCAGATAACAGAGTTGCTCGCGCTGGCCTATGACCTTCCCCAGCTCGCGGTGTCCGCCGAGCGTCTTAACGTTAAATCGCAAGCCTATTACCGCAAGGATCTCAATCCGGTTGTGGACATGATGTCGCTCATGTTCGGAATCTCGGGACTCAAGATGGAAACCAGCAAGGCAAATGCCATGGTACAGGCCGCCGCGGCCCGCACCACGGTTGAAGGCGCGCTTGTCTCCCTCGAGAACGATACCGGCTACATTACCGCCCTGGTCGGCGGAAGCAAATTCGAACAGTCCAACCAGATTATCCGGGCGACCCAGGCCTATGTACAGCCGGGAAGCACCTTCAAACCGCTCTACTATTCGGCGGCAATCGACAGCCGGAAATATACCGCCGGATCCATGATAAATGACACACCGATCGTCTTTTTCAATGAATCCGGAGTTCCCTACACTCCGCTCAATTTCCGCGGCGAATGGAAGGGAACCGTATTACTCTGGGAAGCGCTCGCAAATTCGATGAACGTTCCGTCCCTGCGCATTCTCGACGGTATCGGATTCGACGCAACAATTAACCGCGCGGCTACGCTTCTCGGGTATACCGACCGTGAAGAAATAAGAAGAGTGTTCCCGCGTGTGTACTCGCTCGGTCTCGGTGTTATCAGCGTTTCGCCAATGCAGATGGCGCGGGCATTCAGCATCTTTGCCAATCAGGGCAAGGAAGTCACCCCCATAGCCATCCGCTCCGTTGAAGACCGGAACGGGAAAACCATTCTGGATCCTGAGCGGGAACTCCGCCTGGAACAGAAACGCAAGGGAAGCGCGCTTCAGGTTGTAAGTCCGCAAAATGCGTTTATCATGACCTCCCTCCTGAAGAATACTACTGCTTCCGGAACGCTCGGCTGGGCTGCGACGGGTCGGCAAAAGTTCACCTTTACTGACGAGAACGGTACGTCCTTTACCATTCCCTCTGCCGGTAAAACCGGAACGACCCAGAACTGGGCCGACGCATGGACCGTCGGATTTTCTCCGTATTACACCACCGCGCTCTGGTTCGGCTTTGACCGCCGCGGGCTCTCCCTCGGTCTGGACAATACCGGCGCCACTCTTGCCGGTCCGGCCTGGGGAGACTACATGCACGAAATTCACAAGGGTCTTCCCTTCCGCGACTTTGTCCGGCCGCAAAGCGGTCTCGTAACCGCAACCGTCTGCAAGAAATCCGGACTGCTTCCCACAGAATACTGCAACGAGGGAACGGTCGCACTTGAATTCCTTGAAGGCACCCAGCCGACAAGCTACTGCACCTATCATGAACGGCATGACGATCTCAAGCGGGTTGCCATGGACCGCCTTCAGCAGGAAAGCTATTCAGTCGGTCAACGGCCTATCAATGTAGACACTTCGGCGCTTACGCTTGATCCAGACATTTTCACCGATCCGGAACCACGCCGCCGGTCAGGATTCTTCAGATCAGACAGATCCTCTTCCTCCATGGATCAGGATGAAACGGTTCCCGAAATGAGCTATACTGATGAAGAAGAGGCTGATACGACGCAGGACGAGGATATGGCTGAAGAGCCTTATGACATCCCGGAACCGTCCGGACCCGCGTTTAATCCCCTTCTTGAGTAGTGAGGAGGTGTTCCATGCAGATTCCCCTTGACGACATCCGGGTAAAGCGCAGAATTCGCGAGGAACCGGAAGACATTGAAGACCTTATGAACTCCATGAAACGGTACGGTCTCATGAATCCCATAACAATCAACAGCGAAAACGTGCTCATTGCCGGACGCCGCCGTCTCGAAGCTGCCCGCCGTCTCGGCTGGCACATGATTTCCGCCAACGTAATCGAAGCGACTGACCGTGTCAGCGAACTCGAGATGGAAATAGAAGAAAATACCCAGCGTTCCAACTTCACCGATCAGGAACTCATGAAAGCCTACACCCGTCTCGAACGCCTCCGGAATCCGAATATCTTCGTCCGCATCTGGCGGGCCATAGTGGCCTTCTTCCGGGCGATATTCTCACAGGGGAACTGAGCCATCCTGTTCTTGCAGGAAGCGCGGGTATTCTGAAGCGCAGATAAAAAAATGCCTGTTACGATATGACAGGCGTTTTTTCTTACCGGTTCGTTCCGCTTATCCGGTGATTACCCGGACAAACTTCTTTTTGCCGGCGCGGAGCACGAGCTCGCCGTCGGCGTCGAGTACATTATTGTTGATGACGGCGTTTACATCGTTTATCTGGTTTTCGGCGACGCGGGCACCGCCCTGCTGAACGAGGCGGCGGGCGTCGCTTTTGGTCGCGGCGAGGCCCGCTTCAAAGAAGAGATCGATAACGCCGATTCCTTCGGCAAAACGGGCGGCGGGAATTTCCACCGTCGGCATGGCTTCGCGGTTTCCGCCGCCGCCGAATGCCGCCTTCGCACCGGCAAGGGCCTTGTCGGCCTCGTCCTTTCCGTGAATAAGGGTGGTAACCTCGTACGCAAGGCGCTCCTTTGCCGCGTTGATATCCTGTTCCACCACCGCGTCAATTTCGTCCACGGGCAGGAAGGTAAACAGCAGCATGAAACGGCGGACATCGGCGTCGGTAACGTTCCGCCAGTACTGGAAGAAGTCGTAGGGTGTGGTAACGGCCGGGTCGAGGAAGAGCGCGCCCTTCTCGGTTTTTCCCATCTTCTTGCCGTCCGAGGTGGTAATGAGCGGGAAGGTCAGGCCGAACACTTCGTTGCCGTTCTTGCGGCGCACGAGTTCGATTCCGGCCACGATATTGCCCCACTGGTCGTCGCCGCCGATCTGGAGGCGCACGCCGTGGCGCTCATTGAGCTGGAGGAAGTCGTAACTCTGCAGGAGCTGATAGTTGAACTCCACAAAAGTGAGCCCGGTTTCCATCCGCTTCTTGTACGCTTCGAACGTAAGCATGCGGTTTACGGAAAAATGGGAACCGATATCCCGGAGAAAATCGATATAGTTGAGGTCGGCGAGCCAATTCTTGTTGTTTTCGAGCAGGGCGTTTTTTCCGTCGAACCCGATAAACCGGTCGAGCTGGGCGCCGATGGCCTTCGCGTTATCGTCAATCTGATCATAGGTAATCATCTTGCGCATTTCAGTTTTACCGGAAGGATCGCCGATGCGTGCGGTACCGCCGCCAATGAGGGCGACCGGACGATGTCCGGCATCACGGAGGTGCCGGAGCGCGAACGCGGGGAGCATGTGCCCGATATGGAGGCTTGAGCCGGTGGGATCAAAACCGACGTAAAAAGAGACAGGTCCCTCATCCATGAGTCGGGACAGACCGTCGAGGTCGGTACACTGTTGAAAAAATCCGCGGGTTTTCAGAGTTTCTAGTGCCTTGTTCATGATGAAAAAGTATAGCGGGTTTGCGGAAAATTGTATACACTGGTCATACGAGGAGTTCAGCGTATGACACACGGATTTTACAGAGTGGCGGCGGCAACACCCGCCTGTACGGTTGGAGACTGCGGCGAGAACACCGCGGAGATCCTCTCCCTCATACGGAAAGCGGTATCGCTCGACGCGGACCTGGTTGTATTCCCCGAACTGTCGGTAACCGGCTACACCTGCGGAGATCTCTTTTCCCAGGAACTCCTGTGCCGCGTATCCCTTGCCGCGATCCGCCTTATCGCGGAGAAAACGCGGGAACTACCCATTACCACCATTGTCGGGTTTCCCTTTAACCGGGGCAATACCCGGTACAATTGCGCGGCGGTCATAGCCGGCGGCTCAGTACGCGGCGTGGTTCCCAAGACCCATATTCCCAATTACGGCGAGTTTTACGAACTCCGGCATTTCTCGCCGGCCCCGGCGGACATCGGCATGATTCCCGCGGGCATATTCGGACCCGATCCGGTACCCTTCGGAACCCGCCTCCTCTTTACCGATACCCGCACAAGCGACCTTGCGCTTGCAGTAGAGATTTGCGAAGACCTCTGGGTGCCCTGCCCGCCCTCCTCGTACCACACGGCGGCCGGCGCGCTCGTTATCGCGAACCTTTCGGCAAGCAATGAAATCGTGGGCAAGGCGGACTACCGCCGCACCCTCGTTACCGGCCAGTCGGGACGAGGCATCTGCGCCTATGTTTACACCGACGCCGGAGCGGGCGAATCCACCGGCGACATGGTCTTCTCCGGTCACTCGATAGTTGCCGAGAACGGTGCCATCCTTTCCGAAACCGCGCCCTTTTCCGACAATCTTCTTTGTACCGACATCGACATCCGCCGGCTCCTCCACGAACGCCGGCGAATGAACACCTTTCCGGCCGCGGAACCGGAATCCGCCGGGTACACGGTTATTCCCTGCGTCCTTGACCACGAACCGCCGGCCGGTCATCCGGAAAACGGCCGTGCCCTTCTCCGTCATATTGATCCCCGCCCTTTTGTGCCGGCTGCCCCGGAAACCCTGGACGAGCGCTGTGCCGATATCTTCGCAATCCAGGCGGCGGGTCTCGCGAAACGCCTCCGCCACACCGGGATCCGGCACGCGGTTATCGGCCTTTCCGGCGGCCTCGACTCTACCCTGGCGCTCCTCGTTACCACCCGGGCCTTTGATCTTCTCGGCATTCCGCGGGAACAGATTGTCGGCATCACCATGCCCGGGTTCGGCACGACCGGAAAAACAAAGTCGAACGCGAAGAAATCTGCCTCGAGTCTGGGCATTACCCTTGAGGAAATCAGGATCAACAAATCCGTAACCCAGCACTTCAAGGATATCGGACAGGACGCGGACACACACGATGTAACGTACGAAAACGCGCAGGCGCGCGAGCGGACCCAGATACTCATGGACAGGGCCAACATGCTCAACGCACTCGTAATCGGTACGGGAGATCTCTCCGAGCTCGCGCTCGGTTGGGCTACCTACAACGGGGACCACATGTCCATGTATGCCGTAAACGCATCGATTCCCAAGACGCTGGTTCGCCATCTGGTGGGCTGGTGCGCGCGCCAACCGGAACAGTTTCTGCCGCCCGAAACCGTAGAGACGGAGAACAGTGCCGCTCCCCGCCACTTCTCGGCGACGCTCCAGTCAGTCCTAGATACGCCGGTCAGCCCGGAACTTCTTCCCGCAGAAGAAGACGAGATTCAGCAAAAAACAGAGGAGATTGTCGGACCGTATGAACTCCACGACTTCTTCCTCTATCACATGATGCGCTGGGGCTGCACACCGGCGAAGATTCTGTACATGGCGGAACATGCCTTCGGCTCACTGACACGGGAGCCAGTGTATACGAGAGAAGATATCCTGAAATGGATGAATGTGTTTTACCGCAGGTTTTTCTCGCAGCAGTTCAAACGGTCATGTCTGCCGGACGGTCCCAAGGTGGGAAGCGTCAGCCTCTCCCCGCGGAGCGACTGGCGCATGCCGAGCGACGCGTCTGCCGCGGTCTGGCTCAAGGAACTGGAAAGCCTCAGCTAAGGCCTTTCTGTTTGAGTATGTACTCGTAGAGATCATATCCCACAAGTTCCTCGAAACGATCTGCCATGTCCGGAACAGAAAAGAGTTTCTCCACGAAAAGGCCGGCGGCACCGATTGAAACCGCCTGTTCCCCGAATTCTGAAAACCCGATGATGAAATTGCGGTCCAGATCATATACCCAGCTTTCCTCGATCGCGTCGGCAAGGAGTTTCTGTATGTTTCCGGGATGCTCCACGATATCCCCGGCAAACACGATCTTGGTCAGGTCAACGCTGTTCACCAGGAATGCAAGGTTCGCCGTCAATTCACGATATACGTCGTCGAGAACTTTTTCATCGTCCGGAATGCGGCAGAGGTCATCCCAGGGAACCAGAAACTGGCCGGTTCGGGCCGTCGCGTACACACTCCGGTATTCACCCGCCGTAAAATGATCTCCATGCAAAACCCGCTCCCGGACCACAAGGCCGAGGCCCATGGCGAGTCCATGAAGCTCGCGGCTGCCTTTCACCACATACCGGAACTCGCCAAGCACCGTAAGAAAATTCCGTTCGCGACTTTCCGGACGGAAAGCAAGCTCTCCCCAACAACAGCAGTTGGCGTCATTCTCCACGAATACATACTCGTCAAAATGTTTTTCCAGCGCCTTGCGGAGATCGAGAGGTTCCTGAATATTGAGCGGATTTGACCGGATGATTACCCCGGTGTATGGATCAACAATACCGGGAACTCCGATCCCGATTCCGAGCAGGAACATACCCTGCTCGTCAATATAGGTCTTGGCCCGGGTGATGAGGCTCACCGTATGGGATGCAATAGTATCGGCATTAGTCTTGTACTTACCATTAAATGCATGAAGCACTGTACCGTAAATGGTTGAAACCACAACCCGATACCGGGAATCCTGAATTTCAACACCGAGAACGACACCTATTTCGGCATTGATCCGCAAATTGATCTGACGACGCCCGACACCCGACTGAATTGTGCTCTTTCCCGCGGTCTCGACAATTCCCCGTTCAAGGATACTCTGCATGATCTTGGTAACCGTGGAACGGTCCAGATCCAGCATTTCCGCAAGTTTTATCCGGCTCAATCCCGGATTGAGCCAGATGGCGCGAAGAATCCGGGAGGTATTGATGCTGTGAAGTTTATTGTATTCCGCCATACGTACCTCCCGGCCGGTTATATCCGCTTGTAGTTCTTTATCTCTGTGCGGATCCGTTCAACCAGTTCCGAACGGGGAATACGTACCTGCTCCATGGAATCACGGAAACGGAGGGTGACGGTATTGTCTTCCTTTGAGTCATAGTCCACGGTCACACAGAAGGGCGTTCCCGCCTCATCCTGGCGGCGATACCGTTTCCCGATGGCGCCTGCCTGATCATAGTCGGTCATGAACTCTTCTTTCAGTTCCTGCCGGATGTCCTGCGCAAGTTCCGCGAGACCGTCCTTTTTCATGAGCGGAAGCACGGCAACCGTGACGGGCGCGATCTTGGGATGGAACCGGAGAACCGTGCGCCAGTCGTCGGCATTACCCTTGTCGGCAACCTTTTCTTCCTCATACGCATCGCAGAGGAACATGAGAAGATTACGTGTGAGCCCGGCGGAAGTTTCAATGATGTAGGGGATAAACCGGTCATTGCCGTTGTCCTGGTCAATGTACTGCAGATCCTTGCCGGAGTATTCGGTATGCCTCTTGAGGTCGAAGTCGGTACGATTGTGCACCCCTTCGAGCTCGCGAAAGCCCATGGGGAATTCGTACTCGATATCCCAGGCGTCTTTCGCGTAATGGGCGAGCTCGTCCGGACCATGCTGGTGCCAGCGGAGCTTGTCCATGCGAATACCGTGTTTCTGGTAAAAAGCCCAGCGCTGTTCGCGCCAGAAATCGAACCACTTCACGTCTTCGCCGGGTTTTACGAAAAACTGCATTTCCATCTGCTCGAATTCGCATGTGCGGAAAATGAAGTTCTTGGTGACGATTTCGTTCCGGAACGCCTTGCCGACCTGCGCGATCCCGAACGGAATCTTGAGCCGGTTTGATTGAGCGATATTCTTGTAGTTTACATAAATACCCTGTGCGGTCTCCGGGCGGAGGAAGATGGTATTCGATGAATCTTCTGCCGGACCGATGGACGTCTTGAACATGAGATTGAATTTGCGGGTATCGGTAAGTTCGCCGCCGCATTCGGGACATTCTTTCTTTGCCAGCTTTTCCTGGTCAATCTGGTCGGCACGGAACCGGCTCTTGCATTTCTTGCAGTCAACGAGAGGATCGGTAAAATTTTCTACGTGTCCCGACGCTTCCCAGACACGGGGATGCATGAGAATCGCCGCGTCCAGACCCACAATATTGTCGTGGAGCTGGGTCATTTCCCGCCACCAGGCCCGCTGTATGTTATTTTTGAGTTCAATTCCGAGGGGGCCGTAGTCCCAGGCGCCGTTTTGTCCGCCGTAAATCTCCGAAGATTGAAACACAAAACCGCGCCGTTTTGAAAGGCTTACGATTTTTTCCATTGTAGCCGCATGATCGTCCATTGTTGTTCTCCTTGGCCTCCGCTGGTTGCGAAGGACAGTATTTGAATAAAATACTACCATAGAAGAGCATTTCATGTACAGCAAAAGTACTTTTCAGTAGCAGCAGCGCGCTTTCCTTTTCAGGGGGGGCTGGAAAAGTTTCAACAATTTTGATAGCAGTATGGTACAGCACTTCACGTTTCAACAATTTTGATAGCAGTACCCGAGGATGCCCCCATGAATGCAAGAACACGAACCATCGCAACACTCACCGCCCTTCTCTGCCTCATCGGACTCACCTTTACCGCACTCCGCTTCACGAAAGCTCCGGCCCTCCACTACGACAACGCGTACTGGCCGGAGGAATCGACGCAGGACGAACGGTGGATCTGGGCTAAAACATCAGCCGGTATCACGTACAGTCTCTACTTGCCGGAACATCTCCGCGGTGACGCGGTTGAGCTTGAAAAAAAGGCCTTGGTGCCTGAATCCATTCCGATGATTGTGTGTTTTCACGGGTCCACCGGAAAACACACCGCCAAGGACCGGTTCGGCCGGATATTCACCACCGATATGGTTCAAAACCGTTTCGGTCCACAGGGTGTCGCCGTTCTGGTACCCCAGTCACGGGTAGAGTACTTTTCCGATCCCCACGCGTATTCCCGGCTCATCCAGAATATCTGCATCCAGCATCGGGTAATTGACCCCTCCCGCATCGCCGGGTACGGTTTTTCTCAAGGTGCCGCTTTCGTGCACGAAATGACGGGATACGATCCCTTCATTTTCCGCGCAGGCATGACCGGGAGTTCCTACTATTCTTCCAGTATTCGCGAGTTGTTCAATTCCGCGCGGGTTAGCTACTATTGCGCGCTTTCACGCAATGACGCGGGGATTTATGAACAGGGTCTCCGAACCGCGAAAATACTGAACGTACTTGCGCCGCACTCCCGCTACCGGGAATATGAAAAGCGGGGGCATTTTTTCGTGGAAATGCACGACACCACCGGCCGGGGGGATGAAACCGCCCTCGACTGGCTGGTAGATGCGCTTGAATAGAAAAAGAACGATTAGCTGAAGCGTTCCTGCAGGGTCTTTTTAATCCGTTCCAGGGCACGCTGTGTCCCCAGCACCCGGATTGACCCCACAAGCGGCGGACTTACCCGGCTTCCGGTAACCGCCATGCGGATTGGCATCATGATGTCGCCCAGCTTTACACCAAGTTCTTCGGCTGTTGCCCGGAACGCGGCATCCGCTTCCTCGTCGGTCATGGTATCCATTGCGGCAATAACCGGTTGAACCGCTTCAAGAACGGCCGCGGTTTTCGCTGCGTCGAGTTTTTTGGGGATGATGTCTTCCTGCGGAGGAACGGCGGGTTCGGCGAAGAGGAACCGTACCATCTCGGGCGCGTCGGTCAGGAAATGAAGCCGCTCCTTCACGATGGGCATAGCCTTCATGAGCATATCTTTTTGTGCCTCAGTCGGTTCGAGCAGGGTTTCGTCTGCGAACAGAAGTCCGGCTTTTTCCCGCGCCTCGGGGCCGTTTGCCTCACCCGCACCACAGGACCCGAAGAGACCCGAGTTCGCGATAAAGGGCCACACGAGATCAAAGAGTTCCTCGTCGGTCTTGAGCCGCATGTACTGTCCGTTGAACCACTCCAGTTTCTTGTAGTCAAATACCGCCGGAGCCTTGTTGATGTGCTCCATGCTGAAGAGCTTTCCGAGTTCGTCGAGCGAGAACATGTCGCGGCCGTCTTCGTAGGAACAGCCGAGCATGGCAACATAATTGACGAGAGCATCCGTGAGATACCCGTTGTTGCGGAACTCGTTACAACTGGTCGCTCCGTGCCGTTTGGAAAGCTTCTGTCCGTCCTGGCCCATAACCATGGGAAGATGACAGTAGGCGGGATGCTCCCAACCGAACACGTGGTACATGATTACATGCAGCGGTGTGGAGGGAATCCACTCCTGCGCGCGCATGACATGGGTAATCTTCATGTAATGATCGTCAATGACGTTGGCAAGATGATAGGTGGGAAACCCGTCGGACTTGAGGAGAACCGGGTCGGGATTAACGTCTTCATTCTTCCACTCGATGTCGCCGAGGAGCTCGTCGTGAAATTTGGTGGACCCTTCGAGCGGAACGGCGAGACGGATTACATGGGGTTTTCCCTGGTCAAGGTTTTTCTTTACGTCATCCGGAGCGAGATTCCGGCAGTGGCGGTCATAGCCCTGGGACATCTTGTTCCGGGCCTGGATTTTCCTGCTCTGTTCCAGACGTTCTGCATCGCAAAAACAGTAGTAGGCATGACCTTTTTCAACGAGTTCATGAGCGTGTTTCTTGTACAGTTCAAACCGTTCCGACTGGACATAGGGGCCGTAATCTCCCCCCTTGTCGCCACCTTCATCCCAGTCAATGCCGAGCCAGGCGAGCGTATCGTAGAGGTTCCGCACATACTCTTCACCGTACCGGGTGCGGTCGGTGTCTTCGAGCCGGAGAATGAATTTTCCGCCCTGCGAGCGGGCATACAGGTAATTGAACAGGGCAGTTCTCACACCGCCGATATGCTGCATTCCCGTAGGGGAAGGCGCGTAGCGTACTCTAACGTCCACGTAAAAGCTCCTTGAAATCCGGATTGCGGATGTTCAGTATACGAATTTTGCTGATACGGTACAAGGCCGGACGATCAGTGCAACAGGGCTTCATTTCCCGTTTCAAGTGCATGCGCGATCTTGAGAATTGACGGTGCGTCCTCGAGGACGAGTTCGTCGGTTCCACTCTCCGCAAAATCTTCTTCCCTGCCAAGCATGAAATCCCGTGCTTCCTCCGCGGTCCGTTCAGCCCGGTCAAGATCGCCCTGAAAGAGATGGTACATAAAAAGCTGGAGCCGTGCGTGAACGCGGAGCAGAGCGTTCTCTGCTTCGTTTGACGCGACTGCCAAAAGCGGCTCAACAACGGCATCGTCATTTGACAAATCCTCGTCGCGGAGATAGGCATCGCTCAGATTGATCACGGACCGGCTGTCCGGCAATCCGTCAAAAGCAGGCAACTGGTGTCCCAGGGCACCAGACGCGCTCACCCGGCCGTCCGGAAAGAGAACGGTCGAGTACTGTTCGTCTGCGATAACCGCATACGTTGTACCGGTATCCACAAACCGGGGATAGTCCACAGCCGGGTCCAGCCGCTGGATAATCGGATAGCCGTGCTTGCGGATTCCGGAAGCAGTGTTCGTCAGTACCACCATTACGGGTTGTTGGGAGCCGGTGTACGCCTGTGATACATGGAAGATAAGCGGATCACCCGAAACAAACCATCCGGGAACAATGATGTTCCTGATGGGAGCTCCTACCACAATCCTCGTAGGCGCCGCGCTAAAAAGCGCCCTGACGCACTCATACCGGGCAGGCAGGCTCAAAGAGCGGTGGAGTCCGAAGAGACGTAAAATCCGGTAGCCTTCATAGGCTTGTGTATACGGATTAACATAGCGGATCGGCTGTTCATAGTCGACGAAATCATCAATTTCAATTTCGCGGGTCAGGGCCCGGTATCGTTCGAGCCGCTGGTGTTCTTCAACGGAAAGAGGAAATATCGAACCGGTTTTTTGGGTTGAAGGCCCGATCGTTTTACAGCCGGACATGACAACGAATATAAGCGTACCAAACAGTAGCGTATTACCAAGCAGCGTTTTATTCATGATTTTCTCTCCTGAATCCCGGACAGTATAGCATACAAGTTTTCGTTCAGACGAATAGAGTTATCCCGATTTATCTGGGAATTTATGGTAAAAGGACATATAGTGAGATTTGTGAACGATTATTGCGATTTCATGTATTTCGATTCGCCTGCCGGAACGCTGACCGTCGCCGAACAAGACACAGCTGTTGTCTTTATCGGTTTCGGTACGCTGACCCCTCCCGGTTTTCCTCCCGGCGGCTGCGAGGAGCGAATGACCCCGTTTCTCCGGTCCGTGCGTACCGAACTCGACGCCTGGTTTTCCGGTCGTTTGCGCCGCTTCACCGTTCCGGTCAGACTCACCGGAACGCCATTTCAACTGGCGGTCTGGGACGTCATTGCTTCAATCCCCTACGGTGAGTGCCGGAGTTACGGCGACATTGCCCGTACGCTCGGCAAGCCGGGCGCCGCACGAGCAGTCGGCGGGGCCTGCAACCGCAACCCCGTCCCGATCATCATTCCCTGTCACCGGGTCATCGGCTCGGACGGCTCACTCACCGGCTTCGGCGGTGGACTCGACAACAAGAAAGCGCTATTGACCCTTGAGCGAAGGAATCAATAAAACGAATCCAGTCCGCCCTTCTTGACCTCATAATGACTGAACGTCATGGCAAACGACGCCCGGCCCTGGGTAACCGAGCGGAGCGCGGTAGAAAATCCGAACATCTTTGCCATGGGAGCTTCGGCATGAACAACTTCGATTGAGGGTTTGGACTCCATGCTGGAGATGAGTCCTCCCCGCTGGGTAATCTGGCTCATGGCGTCTCCCACGAAGTCCTTGGGGGACAGTATGTCCACCTTCATGACCGGTTCCAGCAGTTCCGGGGAGGCTTTTCGGCATGCTTCATCAAAACCCATGGAAGCGGCAGCTTCGAAGGCAAAGGGAGTCGCCGTCAATTCATTGTACTTGATTCCGGTGAGGGTAACCCCGATATCGACACAGGGATATCCGTACTGAATGCCTGAGCCGAACGCGTTGGTGACCGCACGCTCGATCGCGTCGAAAACTTCCGCCGGAGCTTCCGTTTTCTTGAGGCTGTTGTTGAACATATTGCCCGATCCCCGCGGGAGCGGCGCGACCTTGAGAGTTACCCCGGCTTCGGTATCCTTTCCGGCGACATTCTTGCTGAATACTTCGGTATGTTCGATTTCCGCGGTAACCGATTCCCGGTACGTAACCTGCGGGTTTCCCACCTTGGCATCAACGCGGAAATCCTCGATCATGCGGGCCACCAGCACTTCAAGGTGGAGCTCGCCCATCCCGGAAATGATGAGCTGGCCGGTCTCGGCGTCTTCACGGCTGGTGAAGGTTGGATCCTCGCGGGAAAGTATTTCCAGGGTATCCTTGAGTTTATCGCGCTCGGACAATGTCTTCGGCTCAATGGCGACCGAAATGACCGGCTCGGGGAAATGCATGTGTTCAAGAATCAGCGGAATGCCCTCACTGCCGATGGTATCGCCGGTCTGTGCAAGCTTGAGCCCGATAATCACCCCGATATCCCCGGCGGAAATGCTGTCCATGGGTTCAGTCTTGTTTGAATGCATACGGAGAATCCGGTTAACCCGCTCACGCTTCCGTTTGGCTATGTTGTACACCTGATCCCCGGACTTGATCTTGCCGGAATACATGCGGATGTAACAAATCGCGCCGGCCTCGCGGTCATACTGGATCTTGAAGACGAGACCAAGCGGAGATCCTTCCGGCTTGCAGGGAACAGATTCTTCCGTTTCCTTCTTGGTATTATGGGCTTTTGCCGGAGGGACTTCATCGGGAGCCGGAAGATAGTCTACGATGGCGTCGATCAGGGGTTGGATTCCGAGATTCCGGCGCGCGGCGCCGCAGAGGAAGGGCATGTACTTGCGGGCAAGAACCGCTTTCCGGATTTCCTGATGTATGAGGGTTACCGGAATTTCGGCGCCTTCAAGGATGAGATCGGTCAGTTCATCCGACTCGGCGGAAACCGCATCAAGGAGTTTTTCTCGCCAGGATTCCGCTTCCTCAAGCCGTTCGGGCGCTATTGGAGACTCGATCATGTCGGTACCGTCGGTCGCCGCGTCCCAGCGGATTTCTTTCATTGAGACAAGGTCGATGACTCCTTCGAAGTCATTGCCCTGCCCGATCGGAATCTGGAGTGCGACCGGTGTCACCGAGAATTTTCTGGTAACATCGTCCATGACCGCGTAATAATCCGCGCCGATGCGGTCCATCTTGTTGACGAAACAGATGCGGGGTACCCGGTACTGTTCGGCCTGACGCCATACGGTTTCGGTCTGGGGCTGGACTCCGCCGACCGCGCAAAGCACGGCGACCGCTCCGTCGAGCACCCGCAGGGAACGCTCAACCTCGGCAGTGAAATCCACATGCCCGGGAGTGTCAATGATATTGATCTGATGGTCACGCCACCAGGTGGTCGTCGCCGCGCTCTGGATGGTGATTCCCCGTTCCTGTTCCTGGGTCATCCAGTCCATGGTCGCTTCCCCGTCGTCTATCTCGCCTATACGGTGTATCTTCTTGGTATAAAATAATATTCGTTCGGTCGTCGTGGTCTTTCCCGCGTCAATGTGGGCCATAATACCGATATTTCGCATCTTTTCAAGCATGAATAACTCCTGAATACCGCTCATAGTACCGGTTTACCCCGCTTTTCTCAAGGGGGAAATCATGCGATACTGGAGGAGAGAATACTGCAAGGAGATTCATACCAATCATGACCAACAAACCCTGGCTCGACAGCACCCTTCCCGTGGAAAATCGGGTAGCCCTCCTCATGGAGGCCATGACGACCGATGAAAAAATCGCCCAGATGGTTCAAATAAGTTACAGCATCGTAACGCCCGACGAGGCCGACGAGTGGGCCCGAAAAGGCGCGGGGTCTTTCCTGCACATTCTCGGAAACAATTCGCGGAGAATCCAGCGACTGGCAACCGAAACCCGCCTCGGCATTCCGGTTATTTTTGGCATCGACGCCATCCACGGACACGCCATTCATAACGGTGCCACCGTGTTTCCCAGCCAGCTTGCCCTCGCCTGCTCCTGGAACCCCGAGCTTGCCGAGAAAATGGGAGAAGTTACCGCGCGTGAAGTTGCCGCTGAGGGTCTTCACTGGGCGTTCTCCCCGGTGTTCTGCCTTGCCCGCGATCTCCGCTGGGGCCGGGTTGACGAAACCTTCGGCGAAGACCCCTTCCTCGCGGGAAAACTCGGGTGCGCCGTTGTCCGCGGATACCAGGGAGACAACCCCGCCGACGATGAGCGCATCATCGCGTGCGCCAAACACTACATCGCGTATGGTGAAAGCACGGGCGGCCGCGACTCCTACGATTCGTCGGTAAGCATGCGTACCGTCCGCGACATATTCCTTCCGCCCTTCGCAGAAGCCGCCCGGGCGGGCTGCCTCACCTTCATGGCGGGGTATGAACCCATAGACCGGGTTCCCTGTTCGGCGCACAAGAAACTCCTGCGGGACGTACTCAAGGATGAACTCGGCTTCTCCGGGTTCGTGGTGACCGACTGGTCCAATCTCACGAGTCTCATTGAACGACATCACCTCGCGGATAACTATGAAGACGGTTCCCGCATCGCGATCGAAGCCGGCAACGACATGATCATGACAAGCCCCGAGTTCTATGAAGCCACCCGCGCCCTGATCGAAAAGACGGCGGTTGACCCGACCCTCATAGACGACGCGGTCGCACGGATTCTCCGGGTCAAATTTATTGCCGGGCTCTTCGATGTACCGTCAAAAGTAAAAACGCTCACCCTGGAAAGCGATCCGGACGCGAAAGCGGCCGAAGCGGTATTTAATTGTGAAGCGCACCAGAAGATCAATTACGAGTCTGCGCTCGCGTCCATGGTGCTTCTCAAGAACGACGAGGTTGGCGGAAAGCCGGCGTTACCCGTTCGGGGACCAGCCGCGTCCGGCGTACCGTCGGTTCTCCCCGATGGCAACGCCCGGGTCGTAAAAACCATCGCCGTAATCGGTCCCAATGCCGACTCCGTTCGCGCCCAGTTTGGCGACTGGACCTTCTTTACCCATCCGGTCCCCCACCTCGACGCCATTCCCGAACTTCACGTGACTACCATGCTCGAAGGTCTGCAGGAAGCGGCGGCTGAACAGGGTGTCCGCGTCCTCTACGACAAAGGCTGCGACATTTTCGATCCGGCCGAGGAAACGATCGGACGGGCATGCCGTCTTGCCAAAAAGGCGGACGCGGTCTTTGTTTGTGTGGGAGACACACTTGTCCAAACCGGTGAAACCCATGACCGCGCCGATCTCGCCCTCTCCGGCGCCCAGGACACCCTCGTTGAAGCGTTGAGCGCGGTATGCGCCAAGCGGAAAACACCGCTGGTGTCCATTCTCGTCAACGGCAAGCCGCTCGAGTTTGAGCGGGTTGTCGGCGCCTCGGACGCGGTCTTTGAAACCTTCAATTCGGGGACACTCGGCGGCCGCGCCGCAGCGGACATCCTCTTCGGCAAAGCCGCGCCGCAGGGCCGTCTGCCGGTATCCTTTCCCCGCACAACCGGCCAGCTCCCCGTATACTACAACCAGATACCCGGCTGGCACGAAGGCAGCTATTTCGACTGTGAATCTACTCCGCTGTTTGCCTTCGGTGAAGGGATAACCTACACCTGGTTTGAGTATTCGGATCTCCGCCTCTCCGCGTCTACCGTTTCGCCCGAAGACACCGTGCAGGTTTCCGTTACCGTTACCAATACCGGCGCCTGCGCCGCAACGGAAACGGTACAGCTCTACGCGACCGATCACGTCGCGTCCATCGTAACTCCGGTACGGGAGCTGAAAGGATTTACGAAAGTGCATCTGGAACGGGGAGAAACGAAAACCGTCACGATCGACCTCCCGGTCGAGTCGCTTGCCATCGTAACCCCCGATGAAAAGAGGGTCGTAGAACCCGGAACATTCAGCATCCAGGTCGGCCACGACTCCCGCCCGGATAGCCTTCTTTCCACGGTTTTGACCGTACAGTAAATAGCCTGTCCGAAAAAAAAAGCTGTCCGGCATTTCGTGCCGGACAGCTTTTTTTGTCAGTTTTTCCCGGTTTTTTTCCGCCGCGCCGGGAATGCCAGCTCGACCACTTCTTCCATCCGCTTGACCGGATGAAAGACAATACCGTTCCGCACATAATCCGGGATCTCGTCCAGATCGCGTACGTTGGCTTCCGGAATGATAATTTCCCGGACACCGTTCCGCCGCGCGGCGATTGTTTTTTCCTTGAGTCCGCCGATAGGAAGCACCTGTCCGGTCAGGGAGAGCTCCCCGGTCATGGCAAGATTCTTCCGTATTACCTGCTGACGTATCAGCGAGAGGAGCGCCGTTGCCATGGTAATTCCGGCTGATGGACCGTCCTTTGGCGTGGCTCCTTCGGGAATGTGCAGGTGGACCTGTTTCTTTTCGTACCAGTCAGTCGCAGTCGCGTCATCTTCCGCAATATGATGCTTTACCCAGGACCAGGCGATGGACGCGGATTCTTTCATTACATCGCCCATCTGTCCGGTCAGGTTAAAACCTTCCTTGCCGGGATTGGTAATGGCTTCAATGATGAGGGTGTCGCCTCCCATACTCGTCCAGGCGAGACCCACCGCGGTTCCGGGTTGGTCGGCTTTCTTGCCGGAATCTTCACGGAAAATGGGCTTTCCGAGCATTTTTTCCACGAGCGTGAGATCCGGACTGATGCGCTCTTTCTTGTCACGTTCACCGAGCACAATCTCTGTCGCAATCTTGCGGTGTATCTTGTCCAGATTCTTCTCAAAGTTGCGAACCCCCGCTTCACGTGCATACGCGTTCGCAATATGAAGAAGCGTTTTCTTGTCGTATCGAACCTGTCCTTTCCCGAGGCCATTTTTTTCCAGACTCCGGGGAACCAGATACTTCTTCGCTATTTCCATCTTCTCCGTGTCGATGTACCCGGAAAGCTGGATCACTTCCGCGCGGTCCATAAGCGGGCCGGGAATGGAATCAAGCGTATTCGCCGTAAGAATGAACAGGATGTTCGAAAGATCATAGGGTAAATCCAGGTAATGATCCCGGAACGAAATATTCTGCTCCGGATCAAGCACCTCAAGAAGCGCGCTTGACGGGTCGCCCTGATAGCTGATGCCCATCTTGTCCACTTCATCGATCATGAATACCGGAGCCATGGTCTTGACGATCTTGAGTCCCTGAATGATCTTTCCGGGCATGGCGCCCACATAGGTTCGCCGGTGTCCCTTTATCTCCGCCTCGTCGCGCATACCGCCGACCGAAAAGCGGAAAAAAGGTTTGTTCATGGCACGGGCAATGGAACGGCCAACGCTCGTCTTTCCCACTCCGGGAGGACCGACCAAAAGGATGATTGAACCCTTGGTGTCGTTCCTGAGCTTGCGTACCGCAAGATATTCGATAATGCGCTTCTTTACATCATCAAGCCCGTAGTGATCTCCGTCCAGGACCTTGCGGGCTTCGGGCAGTTCGAACGATTCGGCAGTCGGCGGAATCCAGGGCAGATTGACGATGGTTTCGAGATAATTTCGGGTAACAATGTATTCGCCGCTGTTGGAATCCATGAGCGAAAATTTCTCGAGCTCGCTTTCAACGGCTTCCTTGATCTCGCCGGTAAACTTGAGCTCGTCAATCTTCTCCTTGAATTTCTGGAACTCCGAGCTTTTCGCGTCGGTGGTCATGCCGAGCTCTTCCTTGATGGTCTTGAGCTCTTCCCGCAAGAAATATTCCCGCTGGTTTTTTTCGATGCGGTTGTTTATTTCGTGCTGGATCTTCTTCTGAACCCGCAGAAGCTCCTGTTCCTTTTTAATGAAGACGAGAACCAGTTCCATCCGTTGGCGCACATTCTGAATCTCCAGAACACGCTGTTGATCATTCTTGTCGATGTTGAGAATACTCGCGATAAAATCCGCGATCTTGCCCGGATGATCAATATTGATCATGTTCATCCGCATCTCTTCGGAGAACAGGGGGTTGTTCTCGGAAATTTCTTTCATTTCACCAATCAGGGCCCGGGTCAGTGCTTTCACCTCGAAGGTGTCCGCGTCTTCATCGTCAAGGTAATCAACAATGCCGATCATGGGGGCCTGCTTGTTCACAACCTTTCTCACACGGAACCGCTTGATGGTTGATATGAAAACATTTATGCCGCCATCCGGCAGGTTTATTTTCTTGATGATACGGGCAACGGTTCCAACCTGATGAAGGTCGGCAAGTGTCGGGTTGTCCACATCATCTTTTTCCATGCAGATTCCGATGAAGCCGTCTCCGTTATAGGCATCTTCAATAACCCGTACATCATCCTGATTGTTTATCATTATTGGCGTAAATATCCCGGGGAAGATCGGACGACCGCTTAATGAAATAACAAAGAGCTTGTTGGGTAATAGTTGTTCAATAGGTACAATAGTTTGTTCAGCCATAGATAAAATATCCTCAAAAATTCGGTAAAAGTCAAACTGAATGTACGGGTTGTTTTCTTTTCCGGAACAAATTGCTCCGTCCGGTGTTGTGTGCTAGAATGGGAACCATCCGGAACAAGGAGCCCATTATGGAAAACACAAATTCGTACCGCCGCCCAAGCTGGGATGAATACTTCATGGAAGTGTGCCGTGCAATCGCCAAGCGGGCAACCTGCGACCGTGGACGTTCCGGCTGTGTTATTGCCCGTGGGAACCAGATACTGGTTACCGGATACGTGGGTTCACCGACCGGCCTTCCCCATTGCGACGAGGTTGGTCATCAGTTCAAGAAAATGCAGCATGAGGACGGAACCATAACGCAACATTGCGTACGCACCGTTCATGCCGAACAAAATGCCATCTGCCAGGCGGCCCGGCGCGGTATATCCATAGACGGAGCAACCCTGTACTGTAAAATGACTCCCTGCAGAACCTGTGCCATGCTGATAATCAACTGCGGGATAATCAGGGTGGTCGCCGAAAAGCGGTATCACGACAGTGCCGACACCATAGCCATGTTCAAACAGGCTGGTGTTTGCCTCGAACATATTGACGAAAGTGTTGAAACCTACAGCGGTCAGTAAGTATTACAGGTTTTTCTCGAGCCAGGAGCGGAACTCCGCATAATCCGACGACATGGGCTGTGAACGATCAGGAAGTGAAAGCACCCGTTCAAGACGTTCAGGCATGGATGGCTCCCGGCCAATTGATTCGCGAACCGTTTCGCCAAACTTCGCCGGATGCGCCGTTTCAAGAATCATGCCCACACAGCTTTTCCCGACACAGTTTTTAGCCCAAACAGGCGCGGTTTTCTTTGTTCCGAGAAGACCCGGCATTCCTTCAGGATTTTTTGATCCGTCAAGAAGTTGTTCCATTGCGCCGGAACGAATTGAGTCCCAAGCCGCCCAGCCTATAGCGCCATGGGGATCAATAATGTATCCGGTACGGTCATGACAGGACCGTATGGCATCTTTTGTTCCCGCATCATCAAGCCAATAACCTGCCATGATTTTTCGGGATTCTTCGAGAGAATAGAAGGCCGACATTCGTTCGAAATTGCTTGGAGCGCCGACATCCATGGCATTGGAGAGTGTTTCAACCGAGGGTCGGGGGCGATACTCACCATTATTGAGCCAGTCGGGAACGGTACGGTTGCTGTTTGTCGCGGCGACAAAGCCCTCTATGGGTGCACCCATTTGTCGGGCCATGAGTCCGGAGGTAAGATTGCCGAAATTGCCCGAAGGAACCACAGCAATAATCTGTGCGCAGTCAATTTTACTGTCAAAATGACAGCGGTCCCGTATCAGCAGGGATCCGTATATGTAGTAGAACGACTGCGGCAAGAGCCGGGCGATATTGATAGAATTTGCCGACGAAAGACGGAACCGGTTTCGGAGCGTGGAATCCGTAAAAGCGGTCTTTACCAGTTTCTGGCAATCATCAAAGGTACCGTTTACCCGCAAAGACCGGACATTGCCGTCGAAGGTGGAAAGCTGCTTTTCCTGGAGCGGTGAGATCTTGCCGTCAGGATACAAGATGGTAACATCAATTCCGGGTACACCGTAAAATGCGCTTCCCACCGCACTTCCGGTGTCGCCCGATGTGGCAACGAGAATATGCAGGGGATTTGATTCTTTACGGTTAAAATACGCCATGACACGCGCCATGAACCTTGCGCCGAAATCCTTAAAGGCGCAGGTCGGACCGTGATAGAGTTCCAGGACGTAGGTTGTTGGATCTATGGGCGTTATCGGCGCGGTAAACGGATAACAATCTACAATTATTGCCATCAGTTCATCGTCGGGAATTTCATCCCCGACAAACTGTTTCGCAACTTCAAACGCTATGTCCCGAAATGACGGAACAGGATTCCGGTTCAGGAATGAAGAAGGCAGTCGGGTAATGGTTTCAGGTATGTATAATCCGCCGGTTTGCGGGTCCATACCCTGCATGACGGCGGTTTCGAATGATACGTTGGTTTCAGCGTTTCTGGTGTCTCTGTACCTCATGGCAACAACTATAGCATAGAGTAACAATTCGGGCAATCTTATTGCGTTTGTGGTATACTCATTGTATGGAACCTGTTAACCGATATCTCGACGCCGCCATTCTCAGGCCGGAGTTTTCCCGGGATGAAGTGATAGCGGCTATTGAAGAAAGCTTGAAATGGAACACGAAAACCGTGTGTGTCCGTCCTTGCGATGTTGCGCTCGCGCGAAGCCGATGTGAGGGAAGCGAAACCGGCGTAAGCTGCGTTCTTGCCTTTCCCCACGGGTCTGCTCCTTCCCCGGTAAAAGCCGCGGAAGCACTAAATCTTGTTGATCAGGGTGCGCATGAAATAGACATGGTCGCGAACTTTGGACGAATACGATCCGGAGACTGGGCGTATGTTTCCGATGATATCTCCGCCGTAGTTGCTGTTTGCAAACCTGCCGGTGTTCTTCTCAAGGTTATTTTTGAAGTATGCTATCTCTCACCGAAAGAAATAGCGCGAACCACGGAAATCTGCGTTTCCTGCGGAGCGGACTTTGTCAAAACGTCAACCGGATTCGGATCCGGAGGCGCAACGGAAGAGGCCGTCCGCATCATGGTTGATACTTCTGCAGGCAGAATACAGGTAAAACCGTCCGGTGGAATTCGTGACCGCGCAACGGCACTGAAGTATATTGAAATGGGTGCAACACGGCTGGGAACCAACTACACCGCCAGCGAGGTGCTCGTTACCGGCGGTACGGCTTCCGGGAAAGACGGCTATTAACGCGGATCAAAGCACGGTATAGGAAAAGTATTCGAAATCGGCGCTTTTGGCATACCGTTCGGTGTCTACACAGAACATGCCGACAAATGCGCCGGTAAAGCCGAGACTGTCGTGTTCATCCGACAGCACACCGGCGTCGAGTTCCGGTCGAAGTTCAACCCAGTTTTTCCCGTCTACGGAATACCTGAATCGTCCAAAACGGGTGTTAACCGTTAAACCGAGCCAGAGCGGTCCGTCATCGGGAACTACAACATCCTCTCCCCGCTCGAATACCCCGGCAATAAAGGTCAACACATTCATGATGCGCCCTTTCTTTTCGTCGTGGGTTACGGCAAGAAGATACTGATTCCGTTCATCGTATCGCCAGGTAAGCCCGGCAAGCTGTTGGAAATAGTCCGGTGAGTATTCCATCTTTGCTTCCGCCTTGAACGCAAAGTCGGTCTGCCGTCTGGCCAGAAGTGTCTGCCCGAAGTAACTGATGGGAGACTGTCCCCCGCGAAGACGCAAAAATCCCGGACGGGCTTTCAGCGAGTAGACCGCAGGATCGCGCGCGGTGCGAAGATTCTTGAAGTCAGGATGAATTGTATCGGAATCGAAAGTATAGGTTATTGAATGTGTTGCGGGCGGACAACGCCCCATTTCGCGGTATTCAGTCGGCTGTATGGGCGGGTCGAAACTGTCGTACGGATAATTGCGGGCTATACCGTCGGACGTGAGGTGTCCGCCATCTTCGTGTTTGACATAGGGCCAATCATCATGCCATTCAATTTCTACTATCGATGTTTCCCGCCCGAGGGGACACGTTTGTGTACCGGGTATCGGACGACCACAGAGGAAAGCAAGATAGGTTCTACCGTCTGGAGTATCACACCAGCTGGCATGACCGGCTTTTTGCAGGGTTAACTCGTGATGACCATAGGATGAAATTAACGGATTATGGGGATGAATTTCATACGGCCCGTCAATCTTCCGCGACCGGGCTACTGTCGCGGCGTGTTCCAGCCAGGTACCGCCTTCAGCGGCCAGAATATAGTACCAGCCGTTTCGTTTGTACAGATGAGGACCCTCAACCAACGCGATATGAGAACCGGGGAATATTTTCTTCACCGGTCCGGTCAGTTTCTTTCTAGCCGGGCTGTATTTTTGAAGTACTATTCCGGAGAACTGCTTCTTTCCGCGCTGCCGGTAATCCCACTCCATATTGACCAGCCACTTTGTCCCGTCATCATCATGAAAAAGCGACGGATCAAACCCTGAAGAATTGAGATACACCGGATCTGACCAGGGACCTTCAATAGACGGGGCAGTTGTAAGATAGTTGGGAGTGTCTTTCCATACACCGCTGTTCCAGGACCGGACATTGGTGTAAATGAGCCAGAACAAACCGTCTGACCAGGACAGGCAGGGCGCCCATATGCCGCATGACGGCAGGCACCCTTCCATATCCAGTAATTTCTTTGTAGACAGTGGAGAAGGAACGGTTTCCCAGGTTATCAAATCTCGTGAGCGGCTTATTTCCACCCCCGGATACCACTCAAAGGTTGAATTGGCAATGTAATATTCATCACCAACCCGAAGTATTGAGGGATCCGGATGGAACCCCGGTAAAACAGGATTTGATACTCTCGGCATTCCTTCTCCTTGCAGGTACGTGTTATTCCTTTACCGAACCCATGGTAAGACCGGAAATGATATACCGTGACATTACCGAGTAGAAGATAATGATCGGTACAATGGATACGGCAATACCAAGATAGATTGCACCGTACTCGGTTCGATAGATGTCACCACGGAGCATCTGAACGAGCATGGGGAGGGTATACTTCTTGGTGCTGGAAATGAGAACGAACGGCGTAAAGAAGTTGTTCCATGAACCAACAAAGGTAAATATACACTGCGTTGCAATCGCCGGTGTTATGATCGGCAGGATGATCGTATTGAAGGTCCGGAACTCACCGGCACCGTCGATACGCGCTGCATCCAGAAGATCAAACGACAGAATCGCAGAAAGATACTGGCGCAGGAAGAGAACCGTTGCCGCCGCCGCGATTGACGGAATGATGATCGGAATGTAGCTGTCCAGAAGGCGCAGTTGTGCAACGAACTGATAGAATCCGATAAATCCGAGTGCCGGAGGAATCATCATGACAAGAAGGATCAATCCCCAGAGGAAATTGCGTCCCTTGAACTTGTATACATGCAGTCCGTAGGCGGTCATCGCGGAGAAG
>MWCL01000017.1 GCA_002070025.1 Spirochaetes bacterium ADurb.Bin215 | reverse complement strand
GGCAGGTCTCGGCGACATCGGCGAGTTTTTCCCGCCGGGAGATCCCCGCTGGAAAGACGCGGATTCTGCACAATTGCTTGCATCCGCATGGGCAGCAATCAAGGACAAGGGCTGGCAACTTGAAAACATCGACGCGGTTGTAGCGCTTGAAAAACCGAAATTTCTCCCCTGGCGGGAAGCGGTTCGCGCTTCGATAGCCGGAATTCTCGGAGTGGATACTGACCAGGTTTTTGTGAAAGCGAAGACCGGAGAAGGATGCGGGGCAGTCGGGCGGAGCGAAGCAGTCGCCGTCTGGGCAACCTGCCTGCTCTCCCGGTAAACCCGCCTTATTTTTGGGGCAATTCCAGAATCAGTTCAACCTCGCCCCGTGAAAGATGAAGCGCACGGGCTATTTCGTCAACCTTCCATCCCTGATGCGCGAGTTTCACGACATTTTCACGGATACCGATGGGCGGGGCGCCACGGGTTTTCTTTGCGGCGCTATCCTGTTTCAACAGATCGCCCAGAAGCTTGAGCTGGTCCTGGGACTGTTTCGAGATTTCCTCCAGACGGGTTTCCGTCCGCGCGAGCCACTCCCGGGCAGTCTGCATCTTCTCGGTCCGCGCTTCCACGTCTTCCAGAACCGAATCAAGCGTTTCCAGTTTTTCAATCATGAACGCAGATTTTTCACGGCTTGCCATAAGGACATCGAGTGTTTCGCGGATGGTTTCAAGCTGTTCCGGAATGCCGGAAACGCCTTCTTTCCATTGTTCGAGCGATTTTTCAAGATCCCGGAGATTCTCGAAGGCATGGTCAACGCCGTCCACCGTTTGGTCAAGGACAACGGTTTTCTTTTCGAGCCGTTCATAGCGTGTGTTGACTTCGGCGATGCTTTCTTCAAACCGGCGTATCTGCACCTGGTATTGCTGGAGATCGTCATTTGTAAGGGTAAGCTCGGATATTTTTCGGTCAATGGAATCGGACAATGCAAGAAGGCGGGTAAAGTCCGACTCGAGGATATCTATGCGCTTTTTCTCCGCCATGAACTTCGAGAGCTTCTGGTTCGCTTCCTCTTCAAGCTTCCGTACCTTACCGTACTGTGTTTCAAGCGTATTCATGGTTTCACGGTAGATATCGAGACGGGAAATTTCATCCTTGATGTTTTCTATACTCGTCTCGAGCGACGCCTTCATCTCGTCCGCACGGTCATAAATTCTGGTTTGCGCAATGAACGCTTTTTGCTTTTTGTCAATTTCTTCAATGGTCTGATTCAACGACTGGGCATCGCTTTGAACCTTTCCGAAGAGACGTTCCCGGGTCTGATCAACCGACTCGCGGATATCCTGCACCATGGATTTGAGGGAACGGATTGTCTGGTCGGTTTCCGCGGCATGCTCCCGTACACGGAGGGCGGTGCCCGAGGTCATTTCTTCGTACGCCGCGTTGAACTCTTCCAGCGCTTCCACTGACCGCCGCCTGAAATCTTCCATGGAAGACGTTATGTCCCCGCGCAGAGCGTCGAGAGACGCACGGATTTCCCGGCGTTCTTCGGCGGTATCGGCGATAAAGTCGCGGTAATTGGTCTGATATCCTGCCTCAAGGTCGGCAATCGACGAACGGACGGAATCATCAAGAGATACGATGCGGTCATCGAGCATCCGTTTTGCTTCGGTGAACTGCTGTTCATTCCGTGTCTGCCAGGTGGTAAAGTCCGCCCGGATGCCTTCGAGCATGGATTCGGCCTCGGTACGGGACGACTCGATGGAATCGATGAACTCTTTGGTTCGGGATTCAAGCTCCCGTTCCTGTTTTCGCAGTATTTCCTGTACGGTTATGGCATGAGCCGAAAGCTCGTTTTGTACATGGAGCGATGCGGTATCCTTTGCGTGGGCAAATTCCTGCCGCGATTGCTCGACAAAGTCCAGAATGGACTGATCGCTCGCGGTAATCTTGCCGCGTAGCTCCGTCTCGATCCCGGCAATCTGTTCTTCCAGCCGTTTTGTCTGTGCATGGTACTGTTCGGCGATATCGGCGAGCCGCTCCTGGAGACGGGCGGTGTACTCCGTTTCGAGGTCGCGCCGTTCCGCTTCGTTTTCGGCGGAGAGGCTCTCCAGCCGCTCGTCGACACTGGACTTCCACCCGTCGAGGGCCGCGGTAATGGCGTCGCTCCGCTTGGCGAGATCCGCGAAGAAGTCGTCTTCAAACATCTTGAGTTTTTCGGAAACATTGTCGTACGCACGGGACTTCAGCTCATTCAGCCCGGATTCCAGCGTATTCATGCGTTCCGTCATGGAATCGGCGGAAGCGAACAACGACTTCTCGAATTCATCCTGACGGGTTTTTTGATCTTTTACATACAGGTCAAAGGTATCGGTAACCCGCTGTTCCGTATCCCGCAGGTTGAGCCGGAGTTGCTCCTCGAGTTTGTCCGAATCCGAGAATACATGCGTCATCTTTTCCAGACGGTATTCCACATCCGTGCGGTATACCTCGAAGGACGAATCAATCGCCTTCGAAATTTCATTGATCCGCGCGGCCGCAGTTTTGCCGGCCGTATCAATTGCGCGGGTAACGGTGGAATCGAGTTCACCGAGACGGGTTTCAATAGTGGAAAGCCGCTCCGACGCGCCGTTTTCGGCGCCGGTAAGCCGGTTCTCGATGGACTGTTCAAAAGACTCGATCTTCTCGCGTGAAACGCGGGCGGTTTCGCCGATACTCTTGTCGAGATCTGCCTCGACACGGTGAAGTTCGGCCTCAAATTCTTCAAACCGGGCGCAGGCAAGCGATTCGGCTGAGGACAGTTTTTCACGAAGGGCGGCAATGGATGAAGAACTTTCATCGTCGAGCGAGCGGATTTCGGCCCGGGTTGCCTCGAGGAATTCGTCCGCTTCGGCCTTCCAGTTTGTCTTGAACTCCTTGACCATCTGCTGGGTTTCAATAATGCGGGTCTTCGCCTGCTCATGCAGTTTTCCCACTTTTTCTTCGAAGGAATCCTTGAAATGAACCAGCCGCTCGGTCGCCTGTTCCTTGAGTTTCTGGAAGGCGGTATCTTCAAGGGCATCCGCGCGCCGCACGGCTTCATCGGTCGCGCGGGAGAAAATGCGATCCAGTTCAGCCCGTGAGGAATCCACCAGGGTGGCGGATTCACGGCGCGCCGCGTCAATCCGGCTCTCGAGTTCGCCAAGGGTTGCGGTGAAGGTTTCTACCGTGTCGGCATACACCGATTCAAGGGCATTGCGGTTTTCCCGGGAAAATTCATCCCGAAGCGCCGGGATGCCGGCATGTATTTCATGGAGCTGTTTTTGGGACGCGGCAAGCGTTCGTCCCAGCTTGTCCACAAACTCGGACTCACCGGTAATTTTCTCGAGATTGATTTCAGCCTGTCTCGTCATTTCAAGAAGACGGGAGATTGTTTCATCATACGACGCGATCTGTTTTCCGAAGGAAGATACGGCCTTTGTACGCTCAAGAAGGTCCGCTTCTTTTTTTTCCAGGTCGGCCCGGATAGCCTCGAGCCGCTTGACCGCGGCGACCGCTTTGGTTTGCTGAACGTCCAGCGCGAGCGAGGATTCCTCGAGCTTCGCGGTGCGTTCCTTTAAAAACAGGGCCAGATCATCCTTGAGTTTGTCTCCGAACCGCTTTACCTTCTCGATGGAACGGTTTCCCTTGTCCATCTGCCGGTAGAGCACCAACAGGACAATGGTTATGCAGAGGGTAAGTATGTTTCCGGGAGTAAAAATCATTACCGGCCGCCCTTTGTAAACAGAATATGTAATGAGTTATTTTAGCACATTCCGGGTCAATTTGCGATAGGAAGAAAAAGAAATGTCCGCACCGGGAATTCGGTATCCTGCGGTGAGCGCCAGGGGATGAACGACGCAGGCCGTCTTCATGCCGACGGCGGAAGCGCCTTGTACGTCGGAAGAAACCGAGTTTCCCACGTATAACATACGATCGGGAGAAACGCCGAGTGCGTCGGCAAGAGCCAGGAACGGAACCGGAGAGGGCTTGAGCGCGCCGGTTTCTTCCGACCCCATGACCACGTCGCAGAGCGGGGCTACACCCCATACCGATCCTTTCTGGGAGGGGAGAAAATCCGACAGAATCCCCAATTTCAGCCCGGCGTCGCGGAAGGCGGTGAAACAGGCGTGGATATGGGGAAAGGGGCGGACTTTTGCGAACACCGGTTGCCAGCCCTCGTAAATACGTTCCCTGATCGTTGTTTTCATGGCCTCAACCGGTCCGCCGAGACGCCCGGCCATGAGGGACGCCTGCCAGGTGAAGAAGTCCTCGTGCGCTTCGCCGGGATGGGCTTCCTGCCAGCGGCGTATTTCGCGACGGACTTCGCTGAACGCCAGCATGAAGCGGACATTGGTCAAAAAAAAGGGAATCATGCGCCGGTACAGGGCTGAATTCGGATAGAGGGTGCCGTCAATATCAAACGCAACGGCGTCGATTCCGGATATCATTGTACTGTTATACTATACAGGAACCGCGCCTGTCCATCGTCGCTGCCGCGTTCAAACCGCCAGGTTGAAAACTCGTTTTTAAGATAATTCTGAACCTCGGGCGGTAAAAGAGCCGAGGGGCTGAACCGGACAAGGGAAGCCGGAACCGAGCCGTCCGCACGGACAACAAAGAGCACCGTTACCGATCGGTCCGAATCAATGAGCCGCGCCAAATGGGGAGGCAGGATGATCCCGGGCTTCGCCGGATACAGGAGGCGGCGGGCAGTGCCTTCAAAGGTTATGGGGCCTACCATGCCGGGCGTGGTTGCCACGTCGGTGTCCGCGGTGCGGCCGGTTGTCGAAGCGGGAGACGTGGAAGCGGCTCCGTCCGGAACGGTCACACCGCCCTCATTGCCGGCACGGATCCGGTCCAGGGCCTGGAGCGTTTCATCCGAAGCAGCGGAAACGCGGCTTCCGCCCTCCACGGTGGCGGTTCCCTGCCGCGCGGCCGGTTCGTCAACGCGTGCCGCACTGCCCTCAAATTCGCGGAGTACCGGACCGGGTTCCTGGACCGTCTGTTCCCGTGGCCGATCGCTGGAAAAATCAAGATATTCTCCCGAGGGCGCGGCCGCTTCCCGGCCGGACGTACTCTGAAAATCCGGGATTCCGAGCCCCGAAGACGTTTTTTGCCGCACCGGCGGCGCGTTGGCGGGTTTCTGTGCGGATTTTTCCTGCCGCGCCGCGGCGGGACGTACGGCCGGTTCGGCTGAACTCGTCGCCGGCGCTACCGTCCGGGTTTGTACCGGCACCGGATCTTCCCGGTTCAGCGTGATGCGCACCTCGGGGAAAGCGCGTTCCTCGGGGACATCCCGCATAACCGGTAACAGCGTGAAAATAATCAGCATGACGAGCCAGACCGCTGCCGCGATGATCGAGCTTTGGGCAAGTCTGTTTTTGTCCCGTGCGTCCAGTTCAAGCATGCGGCTACCTGTCCATGGTCCGGAGGTTTACGCCCGTAAATCCGGTTCGCCGCAGCGAATCCAGAATCTGCACGATCTGCCCGTTCGGGACAGCCGCGTCGGCTTCCAGACTGACCGGAACCTTTTCGCGGGCGCCGTCGACGGCGACAGCCATGAGCGCTTCATCCAGTGCCTCAAGGGCAACTTCGTCAGAATTCACGTAGAGCTGCCCTTCACGGGACACCGAAATGGTAATTCCGTTGGTCCGGGTGCTTTCCGCCGTGGACGATACCGGAAGATCGAGTTCAATCCCCGGCAATACCGCGAAGGTCGTGGCCACCAAAAAGAAGAGAATGAGCTGGAAAACAACGTCGATCATGGGAACCAGGTCTACCCCTGCCCGTGCTTCGAGTCTCCGTTTGAACTTCATGAATTCCGTTTCCCCGCCGCGAGCAAAAGGACAAGATCACTGACGGAAGATTCCATTTCGGTGATCATCCGGTTTACTTCGGCAATGAAGTAATTATAGAAAATAATGGCCGGGATCGAGACTATGAGTCCGGTAGCCGTGGTAACCAGCGCCTGGGCAATGGCTCCGGCGAGTACGGCCGGATTTCCCATGGTTCCCATGTCGCCGAGTACTCCGAACGCCTGGATGTTACCGGTAACCGTACCCAGAAGGCCGAGCAGTGTCGCGATATTCGCTATCGTCCCCAATGTGGAGAGATATCGCTCCAGCCGCGGGATTTCACGGTTCGCCTGGTTCATGACGGCTTCCTTGATGGCCGCCTCGCTGTACTCCCGGTACGCGATACCCGTTTTCATGAGACGGGACACCGGGCTTTCGACCGTGTCGCAGATTGCGGCGGCCTCGTCGTAATGACCCTTGTCCAGGGAGCTTTTAAGGCGCGGAAGCAGATCCCGCTGGCCTTTCTTTATTGACGAAAAATACCTGACCCGCTCAATGATGATGACCGTGGCGATCAGCGCGCACAGCAGGATGGGTATCATGGCGGGACCGCCGGAAATCAGAATTGCAATCATGGGAACCTCCATTCCTCGTTACTGTCAGAATTCAAACCGGGCCGAGAGGAGCACCGATCCGCTCCGTTCCCGGTACAAGTCGTTTATCATGCGAACCTCGTCGAACAAGGACGGCAGGATGTCTTCAAAGGCGAGCGTTACGGACAGCCGCGGCAGCGGGTAGACGCGTCCGGAGAGGCCGGCGCGCGGCAATTCGTCCGAATCGGGCATTACCACGAGCGTAGCTTCTGCTGCCCAGAAGCTTCGGGGAGCCGGATCATGGACCGACACCGTCACGTTCACTTCATGGAGATGCGACGCCCACAGTTCGTCCATGAGCTCACCGCGGTATCCTGTTTCAACCGAGAAAAGTTCACCGGTATACATAATACCCGCGGCGACAACCAGGCTCTCGCGGTCGGCGAGCGTCCAGAAAACCCGCTGGTCAGGAGTAAACGCGTCCGTGAGAACCGGATAGGCACGGTCAAAAGCGGTCTTGCGGTAATCGACAGACGACGAGAGGCGGACATCGGTGAGCGGCTTGACCGTCACACTGAATGATCCGAACCAGTCGGCCGCGTGAACCGGCATACCGCCAAGGTAGACAAAGGGATCTTCGCGGGCAAGATCGAACAACGTTCTCCGTTCCGAACGGAGCCCGCCGGAAAGGGAAACCGGGCCAAAAAGACCGTCTTCCGGATTCCAGTCGAGGCGTGCGAAAAAAGGTATGAGATACCGTTCTTCGGTATCACTGTGAAATTCCGCACCGGCGCCCAGATCAAGCGAGCCGAACGCACGGAACGCGGAAAACGATGCCGAAACGGCATGAAGATCGTCCAGATCAACCACCGTATCAAGGGCATAGGTAACATCCAGGAACAGGCGGAATTGCGCCGGGGTTATGGTAAGGCGGACTCCCGGGGAAAGATAATATCCCTGGTAATCATCGATATCAGCACCCAATTGCGGATCCGCGTACCCGCGTTCGGCGGTCGAAGAAAAAACCTGACTGTCCAGAAAAATCGACAGGAGCGGACCGTTTTCTCCAAAGGAATACAGATCGACTCCGGCGTTTACCCCGGCAAGCCGGCGGGAAATGCTTGAATAGGCGGGATGAACTCCCTGGAGACCGTTTGCCCGGTCCCCTATGGAAACGGCCGCATACCAGGGATGCGTACCGGTTTCACTGAAGGCCCGGAGCGACAAACCGACAGACCGGTCAAAGAAGCCGCTTCCGAGATCCTTTCCCCCGTAGCCGTCCGCTGAGGCATACCCGAAACGGGCGGAATAGCCTGGATACGCGCCTTCAGGCTGTGCTACGGCAAATTCGCCGGCAAGATTCCCCGGATAGCCGGACCCTACGCTCGCATGGCCGGTAACGGCCGGTTTGACATCAGCAACTACACCGGTTTCCACGGGCGGTGCGGGATCGGGGGAAACCGGTTCTGTCTGAACGACGGGTTCAGCCCGGTCCGGTTCCTCAGGCAGTTCAACCGGTGGCGGAAGGCGGAAAACCGGGAGCGCCGACGAAGGAACTTCGTTTCCCGAATTACGGATGCGTGTTTCAATATCCGGAACCGATACCGTTTCTCCGAACACCGGCAGTCCGGCCAGCAAAACAACGAAAACGGCACAACGGGCCGCGCATTCAGTCTTTTTCATGGTTTTCAATGGTATCACAGCTAACTCCCTTATTCAGCGCCCAGGAGACGGGCGGCCCGTTGTGTCCAGACCGAACGCGGCCAGGACGAACGCATGGTTTCAAGGGCCTTTTCCGCGTCTCCGCGGCGGTCAGTCCTCAGAAAACTGTCTACTGCGCCGTAGAGTGCTTCGGCGGCGCGTTCGCCGTCTATGGGCGCAAACAGGGTCCCCGCCGACAGGAAGGCCCGGGATGCGGCGGAAAAATCGCCGGTTTCCCGTAAATGGTTACCCAGCAGCATTTCCGCGCCCGCGTATACCGCGCGGTCCGTCCGGGACAGCATGGCCGTGTTCCGGGGAAGGGTTGCTGTTACTTCTTCAAGAATCCGCCGGCCTTCCGCGTGCCGGCCCGCGTCCGCAAGATAGATCCGCGCGAGAACCAGTGCTTTGGAACGGCCTTCGCCTGTTTCCGCACCACCGAGTCTTCGATATTCAACCGCGACTGCTGCAGTATCGGGAGCGGCCCCCCGGTTGAGCAGTTCGAGCGTTTCAATTTCACCGGCAATCCGGTCGGCTTCCGCTTCGCGGGGATAGTCATTGGCATAGGTTCTCGCCATGCGGAGCGCGGCGGCGTAATCGCCGGAATCACGATAGGCGGAAACAAGATCGTTCAATACACGGGGCATGAGCCGGCTTTTGGGGAAACGGGTTGCGAACGATTCCCACCAGAGGATGGCGAGATCGGTTTTTCCCTGCATGCGAAGGGCTTCCCCGCCATTTTTCAATACAAGATCGGTATATTTTCCATTCGGATGGTTTTGCCGATACCGGGTGAATAACTGCACCGCCCGGTCCGCCCGATCCTGCAGGTACCACTGTTCTCCCGCCCGGAAAAGAGCTTCCTCCGCAAGCGGGTCGTCGGAAAAATCACGGTAGACCGCGAGCCAGTGCTTTTCCGCTTCGGCAAAATCCCGGCGGGAAAACGCGGCATCCGCCAGCATGAATCGCGCGCGCGGTGAAAACACGGTCAAACCCGACGTAGCGGTACCGTCTGCGACAGAAAGCAGTAGTGTTGCCGCACCGGCGTGGTCGCCCCGGTCGAGCAGTATGGATGCCTTGAAAAGGAGCCCTTCCGCGCGGTCACGGGGAGTCGGCGCGCGGGAAACCGCCCTATCCGCGTGACGGAGCGGGTCGCGGCCGGTCTGCATGGCGCAAAAAGCCGCTGCGGTTGAGGCCTGCCACACCCGCTCATGATCCGGAAATTTTTCGAGATACAACGACAGGGCGCCATACGCTTTTTCCCAGGTCCCGGTCCGGTACAAGCTCCATCCATGATAGAAGGAAGCCCAGGGGAGATACTCTTCTGGCGCCCGTTCAGGACCGTCGAGAACGAGGGAAAAAAGATCCGCGGCGAAAGCCCATTGCCCTTCCCTGACCGCGACAAGTCCCCCGAGATACCGGGACAACAGCCAGGAGTCAGGATCGGTTTTCCGGAGATCCGGTAGCATGGCGTCCATACGGGCAAGCGTTTTTTGCGCTCCTGCGGACGAAAGCCGCAGATATCCCAAATACAGAAGCGGTTCACGGGCTTCGGAGCCGAAGATCCGGTCATGATACGTTTGTTCGGCGGCACCGGTATCGCCGGTGTTTTCGCGGGCAAGGGCAAGCAAATAGGCATGCCGGTCAGCATGCGCCGGGGGAATCATGTCAGGTGTAATGCGATTAACCGCGGTGAGCGCGGACGGCCAGTCCGCAAGATTTCCATACAGCCGGGTTATTTCCATGAGGTACAAAAAACGCCATTCGCCCGAATCGGGCAAACCTTTTTCAAGAATTCGTATCGATTCCGCGGGAGACGCGGCGGATTGAGCCTGTTCGAACACGTCGCGTACGGCGGTCTCGGAGGCGCCCGGGACTCCGGCGAAGAAGAGGAAAAGAACAATTGCTGAAGCGCGTGCAGTAGTAGTCATAAACAGAAACGTACCTCAAACCGGTAAATACCGGGTATCCCGTAAAGGTAACACGTTTTTTACGGAATAAAACGTCCCTTTTCCGGACAGCGTACCCGTACCAGATGAATATACGCATCATCGTTTCTGGAGACAAACAGCGGATACGGTGTTTCCGCAGCACTTTCGAATACCGTTATGGTAAATTGTCCGTTTTCGTCAAAATAAGGAAACAACACGGCAATATGATGATATTGTCGCAATGGGGGATCTCCCCGTTCACGGCTTATCGCCGCGAGGTACATATGGCCGCTCTCCCGGATGGCGAGCCAGTACAACAGTGATTGCAGGGCCCCGGAACGGTACCCGACTCCGGGAACATGCCGGGCGAAGCCCGGAAAGGGGTCTGCAGTTACATCAACACCCGATTCGGCGGGAAGCACCGTTCCTCGTCCGCCAAGGGACACAACCGCGCTCGCGAGCTGACGGGTCCAGTCCAGGGCGAAAAAAACATCGCGGGATTCCCTGAAGGGCTCGGTGAAATGAGTTTCGGGGGAATCGGTCTGTTTCTTGAGCGGATCAAGGAAGAGCCGTGATCCCGCTTCCGGGTACACGATTCCGTCAACAATCCACTTGGCGAACCCCGAACAGTTCACGCCTCCGGCGATATTGTCCGGAGTCTGCCCCGGACCGAGCGCGGAAAGCACTTCAGCGGGACGCTGGGGCGACCCGTCCCGTATATGGACCGGCCGGCCGTCATGATCAAAAGCCCCGTCATCAAGATACACCAGCGACGGCAGGCGGTCACGGATAACCGACACCGCCGAGCGGGCCGCCGCGTAATCATCGACATGATGGTCAAGAAGATCCCAGGGGACGAGCGCGCGGGTCATGAGCATGATGTCCTGAAACGACGCGGTATAGAGTTTTACGAGCGGAACGCCGACCGGGATACCGGACACGGCGGTAGAACCATAGAGGACCAGATCAAGACGCGATTTTCCGGATTCGGGTCCGGAATCCCCCGGGAAAAGGGAAACCCATATATGGGAATTATCGAGAGGATATAGGCGGATTTCATGGGGAAGGCCGTCGGAAAAACTGCGGTACAACACCCACTGCCCCTGAATTCCCGCCGCGTCCCTTGCCTGGATGCGGACCGCGAGCGAACCGTTCTCGTCGTCCCGTTCCCGGCGTACCGCAAATACACGGCCGAAGCGGTCGGTAACCTCGTCGGAAGCAAGCGACATGAGCGGGGAAATACCGGCGGACAGCCAGTCGTCAAACAGGTCTCCCCGGACATCCGCCGTTTCGACAAATCCTTCGGGCGGATTCGTCAAATCACGGGAAAAAGCGGCGGAAGCGACGAGAAAAACAAGGAATACTGACAAAACGAAGCGGTTCATCTGGGTCATACCGCTACGATTATCGGCAAAATACACCCTTCCCTTGACTAGCGGTTGCCGTTCTTTGTTTCGTCCGGGTGCGTTCCGAGCGGCGCGTTTGCCAGAAGGAGTTTCAGCCGGTTCAACTGGTTTACTTCGCTTGCTCCGGGATCATAGTCAATAGCCGCGATATTCGCTTCCGGGAACCGGTGGCGCAGCTCCTTGATCATGCCCTTTCCGGTAACATGGTTGGGCAGACAGGCAAAGGGCTGCACACAGGCGATGCTGGGAACTCCGGAATGAATGAGCTCTATCATCTCCGCGGTAAGGAACCAGCCTTCACCGGTCATATTCCCGAGTGAAACGATGTCCTCAACGCCGTCCTGAAGCCGGTAAATCGATTCGGGAGGAGTAAACCTTTTGCTCCGTTCAAGCGACTTCTTGATCTGTGTACGGTATCGTTCCAGAAACCAGACATACAGATGCGCATTTCGTTCCGTCTTTTTCGGAAAGGCAAGTTTTCGGTGCTTGTAGACCCCGTTGATGAACGAATAAAAGAGAAAGTCTGCCAGATCGGGCACGACACATTCGGCGCCCTCGCGTTCGATGGTCGAGAAGATGTCGTTATTGGCAGTCGGATGGAACTTGACGAGAATCTCGCCTACAACGCCGACCCGGCTCTTGTGGACCATCCGGAGCGGCAGGGAATCGAAATCTCTCACAATATCCCGGACAAGCCGGTTGTATCCGCGGATGGAAAGACTCTTCAACTGCGCTACAGCCCGGGTGTTGTACTTCTCGTACAGCTCGTTTGCCGAGCCGGGAACCGCCTCGTACGGGCGGGTGCGATACAGGACGCGCATAAGAAGGTCGCCGAGCATGATGGACATCATGGCGCGGTGAAGAAGCGCGGGCGTAATCACAAATCCCGGATTTTTTTCGATCGACTGCGCGCTCAAACTGATGACCGGAATATGTCCCCAGCCGATATCCGACAGGGCACGGCGGATAAATCCGATATAGTTCGTCGCCCGGCATCCGCCGCCGGTTTGCGTTATGAGCAGGGCAACGCTGTCCAGGTCATACTGACCCGACTTGAGCGCCTCGATCATCTGACCGGCCACGATTATGGACGGATAACAGGCATCGTTGTTTACGTACTGCAAGCCGGTATCAACCGCTTTCGCGTCAACATCGGGAAGAATGACAAAGTTGAATCCCGAGTATTCAAAGGCATGCTGCAGCAGCCTGAAATGGATAGGAGACATCTGAGGAGCGAGGATGGTGTACCGTTTTTTCATCTCTTTGGTAAACACCACACGCTTGTAGCTTGCGGGACGAATTTTTTCTTCCGTCTCCCGGCGGTCGCGTTCCTTTATCGCCGCGATGAGACTGCGCATACGGATGCGTACGGCGCCGAGGTTGGAACCCTCGTCAATCTTTATCAGCGTGTACATGCGCCCCTTGGCTTCAAGAATCTCCTGAACCTGATCGGAGGTTACCGCGTCGAGACCGCAGCCAAAACTCGTAAGCTGGACAAGCTCGATGTCGCGGTTACCGGTGGTGTATTGCGCCGCGCGGTAAAGCCGGTTGTGATAGGTCCACTGGTCAACAATGCGCAGGGGCCGTTCGATATTACCCAGATGGGCCACGGAATCTTCCGTAAAAACCGCGAGACCGAGCCCCGTGAGGAGTTCCGGTATTCCGTGATTGATTTCAGGATCAAGATGGTAGGGCCGACCGGCAAGAACGATACCCTTGAGACCGCGCTCACGGATTTCCGCGAGCGTTTCTTCGCCCTTCCGGGCAGTTTCATCGCGGAAGGCTTCCTGTTCGAGCCACGCCGCGTGCACCGCATCCCGAACTTCGGAACGGGTCAGGTCAAAGCGGGGGGAGAGTTCTTCGAAGAGCCGCTCGGCAAGACGCTTCTCGTCATTGATGGGGAGGAAGGGATCCATGTACACAATGGACCCGTCCTGCCGGAGCGCGTCCATGTTGTTTTTGAGTACTTCGGGATAACTGGTAACAATGGGACAGTTGTATGAATTGCCGACTCCTTCATCCTCAACCTGCTCGTAGGGTGCGCAGGGATAAAAGATGAACTTGACACCGGCCTGCAACAGGGTTTCCACGTGACCGTGACTGATCTTTCCGGGGTAACAGACCGACTCGGAGGGAATCGATTCTAGCCCCTTTTCGTAAATATGGCGGCTGGAACGCGGAGAAAGACGCACCCGGAATCCGAGCTTGGTAAACAAGGTAAACCACAGCGGGTAGTTTTCGTACATGTTCAGGACGCGGGGAATACCCACGTCTCCGCGGGGAGCTTCCTGGGCAGAAAGGGGTTTGTAGCGGAACAAGCGCTTGTATTTCCAGTCAAAAAGGTTGGGCACCGGCCGTTTCTCGGGCTTTCCGATACCGACAACCTCATCATGGTTCTCGGGAATTTCCATCGAACCCGAATTACCCGCATGGGTGAGGTCGCCTTTTTCGGGTTTGACCGAGAGATCTATTTCGAGTCCGCGCTCACACCGGTTTCCGGTAATGAAGCGGCGCGGCGGCGCGGCCATCTGTTCAACCGGTCCGGCGGTGGAAATCCCGGCGAAGAACGTGTTTATGGTAAGCAGACAGTTATTGGAACACTTGCCGCAACGGCGCAGTTCCAGTTCCACCTTGAAATTCTCCAGTTGTTCGATTGTAGCAAGTCCTGTTCTGGCATCGCCCGGAGCACCTGCTGCCTTCCACTGATCGAGGGCGATAAGAGCCGCCCCGTAGGCGCCCATGAGGCCGGCAACATCCGGTCGGAACACCTCCCTGCCTGAAATCTTTTCAAAAGCCCGCAGTACCGCGTCATTATTGAAGGTTCCGCCCTGAACGACAACCTTTTCGCCGATGGCCGAAGCATCGCGGAGTTTAATAACCTTGAACAACGCGTTCTTGATAACCGAATAGGAAAGCCCGGCGGAAATGTCTCCAACCGACGCACCCTCTTTCTGGGCCTGCTTGACGCGGCTATTCATGAACACGGTACACCGGCTTCCCAGGTCTACCGGCTTTTGGGCCAGCAGCGCCTTGTTTGAGAATGTTGCAATATCAAGGCCGAGCGATCGGGCGAAATTGTCCAGAAAGCTGCCGCAGCCGGACGAACAGGCTTCGTTGAGCTGGATGGACGTAATGGCTCCATTTTTCATGCGGAGACACTTCATGTCCTGTCCGCCGATATCCAGGATAAAATCCACGCCCGGAACGAAGAAATCCGCGGCCCGGTAATGCGCGATGGTTTCTACCTCGCCCGTATCGACACCGAGTGCGGCCTGGAAAAGCGCTTCGCCGTATCCGGTTGAACAGGAACGCATGATGCGTACCGTATCGGGAAGACGGCGGTACAGATCCTTGAGCACCCGGACGGCGAGATCCACCGGATTTCCGCCGTTATTGCTGTAGAACCGCCAGAGGATCCGGCCGTTTTCGTCGACCAGGACCGCCTTGGTGGTGGTTGAACCCGCGTCCAGACCGAGAAACACCGGACCCTTTGCCGTATCAAGATCCGCGGACGCGGCCATCTCGGACGCATGGCGGATACGGAATTCTTCAAGTTCCTTTTCATTCGCGAACAGCGGGTCAAGCCGCTGAATTTCATTCATCTCCGCATCCACCAGGGTCTTCAGACCGGTACGGAGCGCTTCTATGGTAATGAACTTCGGTTCTTCCTTTTCATTTTCCTGTGCTTCATCCGACGGGAACGGTGCGGTCCAGGCTGCACCCGCGGCGACAAAGAGCTGGGAGTCCGCCGGAACAAGGATCTCGTCCTCCTTGAGTTTCAAGGTCTCGATAAACCTGAATCGCAACATATCCATGAAGTGGAGTGGTCCGCCCAGAAAAGCGACGTGTCCCCTGATGGGCTTCCCGCAGGCAAGACCCGAAATGGTCTGGCTCACCACCGCCTGGAAAATGCTCGCGGCAATATCTTCCCGGCGCGCGCCTTCGTTTATGAGGGGCTGAACGTCCGTTTTGGCGAATACACCGCAACGGGCCGCTATTGGATACAGATTGGTCGCGTCGCGGGCAAGAAGGTTCAATCCGTTGGCATCGGTCTCCAGAAGGGCGGCCATCTGGTCAATAAAGGCGCCGGTGCCTCCCGCGCAGGTACCGTTCATGCGCTGTTCGATACCATTGGTAAAATAGGTAATTTTAGCGTCTTCGCCGCCAAGCTCTATCGCGACATCGGTTTTCGGAATCATTTTCCGCACGGCAGTTGTGGAGGCGATAACTTCCTGAACAAACGGCACTGAAAGCCAGTGGGAAACGGCAAGACCGCCCGAACCGGTAACCATGATGCTCAACAGCGGACGCGCCGGATCATCCGGTTTCCCCGGGTATTTTTCATCAAGAATATCGAGCGCCTGCTCAACAACCGAAATTATCGTGGTCCGTATATCGGCACGGTGCCGTTCATATTTGCTGTGAAGGATTTCCCCTTCCGGGGACAGAACAACTATCTTTACCGTCGTTGATCCGACGTCTATACCCACACGCAATACTGTGCTGTTTGTCATGATGGTCATTATGCCCGGAAACCACAGCAGATTCAAGATGTTGTACTGCTACCAAAATTGTTGAAAAAATCCTGGGTGAAACGGCCGTTTTTCTGGCCATTGTGTCCCGCGCTGTGGTATTGTGTACGGAATGGCTCACTCACTCCTTAAAAGCGGTTCACGACTCTCGCTCCTCACCCTCGGCTCGCGGATACTGGGTCTTCTGCGCGAAATGACAAAAGCGGCCTTTCTCGGCACGACACAGCTTTCCGATGCGTTTACCGTGGCGTTTTTCATTCCAAACCTTTTGCGCCGGCTGTTTGCCGAGAACAGCATTTCGGTCGCGTTCATTCCTACATTCCGCCGATACCTCGATACCGAGTCCCGTGAAAAAACTGCGGAGTTCCTTTCTGCGACCTTCACCTTTCTCACGTTTGCGGTCTCATTGACGGTCGTTGCCGGTATTCTTGCCGCACCGGTCATTGTTCCCCTCTTCGGTACCGGTACGCCGGAAACCCTTCTGCTGACGCGCATCATGTTTCCCTATCTCGCGCTCATTTCGGTCGCGGCACTTTTCCAGGGCATTCTCAACGGGGTACGGGTTTTTTCCCCGTCCGGCTTCACGCCCATCCTGTTCAACCTGACCATCATCGGATGCACCTGGCTCCTCGCCGACCGGGCGGGAAATCCGGCGCGTGCCATGGCTATCGGAGTCCTCGCGGGGGGAACCATCCAGATGGCCTTTCAAATTCCTTTTGTAGTTGCCCGGGGTTTCCGGTTTTCCCTGGTACCCCTTGTAACTGCAATCAGGAATCCCGGAACCAGGAAGGTTCTTCGCCTCATCGGTCCGACGGTAATCGGCATGGCGGCGTATCAGATAAATGATCTCATTTCTTCCATTTTGGCGAGCAACGCCGGACGCGGCATCGTTTCTAGCCTGCAGTACTCGCTTCGTCTGCAGGAACTGATCCTCGGAATATTCGCGGTATCAATCGGTACGGTGATTCTGCCCGATCTTTCGGCTCATGCCGCGAAGGAAGCCTGGGACGCTTTCAACAATCTTCTGTCCCGGGCAATGAACACCATCGCCCTTATTACCATTCCGGTTACCCTTTTCTTCCTGGTTTCCGGTGAATCGTTGATCATTCTCCTGTTCAAAACCCGCAGTTTTTCCGACGAGTCCGTTTCTCTCACCCTGCAGGCCTTTGTGTGGCACATACCCGGGTTATACTTCATCGCGGCAAACCGCATACTCGCTCCGGCGTTTTATGCCCGAAGCGACACGCGCTCGCCGACCCTGGCGGGTATTCTTTCGTTTGTGGTGAATATCACGCTTGCGCTCGCGCTTGTGGGGCCGCTGCGTGGCGGCGGCATAGCGCTCGCGCTGAGCGCCGCAAGCGCGGTAAATACGGTCCTGCTTGTCGCTTTTCTGGGGCGGAGCCGGTTACTTGCCGTCTCGTCCCTTGTACGCACATCCGCGGGATACGCGGTAAAAATGATCATTTTTTCCCTGATCGCAGCAGCTCCGATCTATCTGATCCGTACCCCCCTCTACCAGTTCTTTGCCGGAAGCAACCGTCTGTATTCGCAGGGTATTCCACTCATGATCAGTCTCGTCATATTTGGCGGCATGGGGATGACACTCCTCCTCGTAACCAGGGACCAGTTGCTGATTCAGGTGGTCAATCTGGTCAGGAGCAGGGGGGATACTTCTTTCTCATGGTATCCGAACAGGGAAAAGAAGCCTATAACTGAAAACAATGCCGCTGCTGCCAGCACCAACCGGAGACCGCCACTTTCTGGCTCCCGACCGAGAACTCCGTTTACGAACACGGTGAACAATGGAAACAGGAGCCCGGCGACAATTACACCGGTTTTTACAATGAGGGTATGAATCGCAAAATACATGCCGCCCCGCTGCTCACCGCTTTTACGCTCCGCGGCAACCACAAGATCCGCAACCAGGGCATTGGGTATAACGGTGAAAACCGCGTAGGGAATCGAGAGCATGAACGCGAGGAACATTCCCTGCGTCCAGGGGCTGACCGGATACAGTCCGGCGAATACTGACGCGACAAGCGCACTAATGAACAGGAGATAAGCGATAAAGAGCATTTTCCGTTTGCCCAGGCGTTTTACGAGCAGATATATGGGGAAAAACAATGCCAGGTTGGAAAAGAAAACCGTCAGCAACAGCAGGTTGGCTGATCGGGTATCCAGTCCGAGCAAAATGGTGACAAACCAGGAAAACCCGGCGATAACAAGCGCAGAGGCTATACGGAACATGCTGTCAGCGAGGAGATAGGAGCGGAAATGGTCGTCGCGGATTACAAGTGCGAATGACTTGCCAAACGGTTCCCGAACCGGAGAATCGCCGGTATCCCCGGCATTGATCAGAAGCGGCGGAAGAAGAAGGAATACCGCCGAAACAAGCGCATACAGGCCAATGATCCCCCGGAAGGCTTCCGGCATGGTCAGTCCGGCGGTCCGCGCAAGCAGGTCAGTCAGGGTAAATATCCGGTTTCCCAAAAGGGTCGCAGTCGCGATGGCGATTGCCATCAGTATCGAAAGGGTCATGCGTTCACGGCGCGTCGGTCCGATGCGGGGAAGCATGGCAAGATAGGGTACGGCATACAGCGATAACAACGCATAAAAAACCAGAATGATGAGAACAACGTACACGGAGTTCACGGTCGGATTGTCCGAGGGCGGGGTAAAAACAAGAAACGAGGTGCAGGCAACCGGAGCGCCCGCGAGAAGCATGAAGGTGTTTCTTCGCCCTCTGCGGAATCGCGAACGGTCCGAGAGCCATCCTGAAACCAGAGAGGCCCCCGCGTCCGTTATGCGACCGAGCGCTATCGCAAGACCCGCCACGGTAAAAAGGCCGAGTACGGCGTTTCGGTGAATGAGATCGGCGAATACCGGGGAACCGGCTGATACATAGTAGCTGAGAAAAAGATTCCCGGCGGCATACGCACAGAGCGTGAGCGCGAACTGCCCGAGTGCATACACCAGCTTTTTACCGAAACTCATTGTCATACACGGACCCTCCACTGCTTGTAGCGGTTTATGGTAGCGTATTTGCTTTACCCTGTCAAAGAAATTGCGTATAGTAGGTTTCTATGAACACGATGTATCAGCGAAGACGGGCCGACCTTGTTACCTGGATGGCCCGGAACAGCATATCAGTTGTTGTCCTTGAGGACACAGAGGGAAGACGGGAAAAAGCCGTCCGGTATTTCTCGGGTCATCCGGGAGATGCGTTGCTCATCATTACGATCACCGGACACGCGGTACTCTGTCCCTGGGACGAAAATCTCGCCGAACGGATGGCCGATGTTGATGTTGTTATACCTTATAGCGAATACGGTCGACATCCGGTAACAGCGGCGGCCGGGATCATTGAAAAAATCGGTGTTCCGGCGAATTCCCGCATAGAAATTCCGGCACATACCCCCTACCCTCTTTTTTTGCAGTATGCCGGAACACTCATGGATCATGTGGTTCTGTGCCGGGAAACCGGAGGGGTTTTTGCCGAAATTTCCCGGATGCGCTCAATCAAGGACGAATACGAGATTACGGCGACCGGTGCAGCCTGCGCCCTTTCCGACACCATTACCGGTCTTCTGGAAAAGCATATCGGATCGGGAAAAATAAAGACCGAGATTGACGCGGCCCTTTTCATCGAGCGGACGATTCGTGAAGCGGGAGGCGACGGAATCGGTTTTGAAACGCTCGCAGCCGGCAGCAGCCGGAGCTACGCCATTCATCCCGTTCCGGCCTATACCCATGCAAAAATCGGAACAGACGGTCTTTCCATCATCGATTTCGGCGTCATGATAGACGGGTACACGAGTGATACAACACTCACCATCGCAACCGGGAAACTTGATCCCGCACAGGAAAAACTCATAACCCTGGTGGAAAAAGCGTACGCGGCAGCACTTGCCCTGTACAAGCCGGGAGTTCCGACGCGGGAAGCGGCGCTTGCTGCGGACGGGGTATTCAAAAAAGCGAAAAAAAGCATGCCGCACGCGTTGGGTCACGGTATAGGGCTTGAACCTCATGAAGGTCCGGGAATACGCAACCGCGAGGACAATGAGTGGATATTCGAAAAGGGCATGGTGGTTACGCTTGAGCCGGGATTATATGATCCGGTGTACGGCGGCTGCCGGCTCGAGAACGACATTCTTATTACTGAAGACGGACACCGGGTCCTGACAAAATCCCGTATTATCCGCCTGTAAGCGCTCAGGATGCCGGCATTACCGCGAAACGGCTCTTGATCCGTTCCATACGATTTTTCATGGTTACTGCAAAACCCTGGTCCGGCAAGTCTTCAAGAAGCCGTTCAATGTAGTCGAAGGACTCCCATAAATTCCCGGACTTTTTCTGTATATAACCCTTCTCCTGCCTGATGCGGCGCACCATTGAAAGATCACGGATTCCCGGTTTTCCCGCGAGCCGGTCAATGAGGTATTCAAGCTGTACCCGTTCGTTGCTGAGCAGATAGTCGGCAAGGATGTCTTCCGGCAATGCCATGGTAATGGTCTTGAGATAACTGAAAAGCCGGAGCAGGCTGATTCCGGTCAGTTCTTCCAGAATTTCATCGAGACGGGGCGGAGTAAGGACCGGACGGCCGATGGGGAATCCATAGGGATTCGAATAGGACGGCGCACCAGCTTCTCCGGTCCCGGCAGCAATTTCTTCTGTTGTATCATCCTCGAGCTGTACTTCGTCCCGGGAGGTCAGGTCGGATTCAGGTTCGGGCTCGAGCACAAGTTCTACATCGTCATCTGCCGGAATTTCAGGTTCAACCGGGGCCGGTTCCGATTCCGGGGAGCGGGATGCCTGTTCATCAGCGGCCGGCTCAAACGGAGGACGGTTTTCATTCTCCACCGGTTCACGGGGAGGACGGGGTTCCTGAACAGCCGGTTCGTCGGGATACTGCGTTTCGTCTGCGGGAGGCTCACGGGGAGGCTGCGGCTCGGGGCTGGACCGAACCGGCGGTTCATACGGCGGTTCATACGGCGGTTCATACGGCGGTTCATACGGCGGTTCGTACGGCAGCGGGGGCGACGGCGGTTCCGGTACAGCCGGAGGGGCTATATCTTCCGGCTCGGCCGGAAGCACGTCGGTTTCTACGGAATCAAAGGGATCGTCATTCCCGAGGGTGAGGATATCATCCACGGGGGATTCCAGAGGTTCTTCAAACTGCACGAGATCTTCGAATCCGTTTTCAGTGTCTTCATCATCATCCAGAGCATCGGTGGCTACCAGCTCATCAAAGGGGATTTCGCTGTCATCAACGAGTTCCTCGTCCTCGTACAGGGTCAGCGGGTCCGTTTCTTCATCTACCGGAACAAATTCCTCATCTTCGCCGGCATCGGAGGTTTGCAGGGGATCGATGGAGAAACTGTCGTCCGGCAGGCTCCGGTCCCGGAGCAGCTCGAGGTTTTTCCCCAGAACACCGGGATTCATGGATCCGTACCGCTGTACCGCCTGTTCATACAGCTCCAGCGATTCCGAGAGTCTGGCGAGATCCTCTTCGGAGCCGCGGCTTCCCTGCAAATTGATGATTTCGTCGGCAAGCTGCACAGCCTCCGAATTCCGGCCGGTACGTTGGTAGAGCATACAGAGGGCAGCGCGGGCATCAATGTGTTCCGGCTGCCGGTCAAGCACCTCATGATATGTCTTTTCGGCAAGGTCCATGGTGCCCATGGTTTCATAGAGCTGTCCAAGGGAAATGCGGACATCCCAGTCCCGGGGCCGTTCGTTGAGATAGGCCAGCAGCTGTTCCTCGGCTTCGGGCAGTTTCCCGGACTGTACCAGCTGTTCGGCAAGGTCAATACGGAAATCAATTTCACCCGGGTCTATCGCCAGTATCCGGGCAAAACAGAGTTCAGCCTCTTCATTCTCGCCGAGTTGGGCATGCATCCGGCCCTTGAGGCGGAGCATGGTGATATTTTCAGGAACAAGTCGCTCAAGTTCACGGAAAATTGCGCGGTCTTCGGCGTAATCCTGGGTTTTAAGATAGAAACGCGCCAGGTGGAGCAGTATGTCGACATTTCCGGGGTTGTTTTCCCGAAGCGCGAGCAGTTCCGCAAGAGCATCGTCGGTATTACCCTGTTTCTCGAACAACTGCACCAGCGCCAGAACGGCGTGAACATTCGAACTGTCCGAATTGATCGCTTTGCGGAAATAGCTCTGAGCCTCGTCATCATGACCTTTTCTGGCCGCAATAGTTCCCATCTCGAGCAGGGCACGGGTTTCCCCGGGATCTACGGCGAGAATCCGGCGAAGCGTCGCAATACAATTTGCTTCGTCCTGTTGGCGGGAATAGAGGACGGCCAGGTCGCGAAGCGCATCAAGCCATCCCGGTTTGGTTTTGAGCGCCAGCGTGAACTCGGTAATGGCTTCCTGGGGCCGGTTGAGCTTGTCATAACTGTGCGCCATGTTGTAATGAATGAATGGATGATTCGGGTCAATCTGCAGCCCGCGCCGGTAGGCCTGGAGCGCCAGATCATGGCGGCCGCTGAGGGCATGAATGCTGCCAAGATGATTATATGCCAGAACATCGTCGGGTTTGTTGTCTATTACCTCGGCGAAACACCGGGCCGCGTCATCATACCGGCCCATCTGCTTGTAGGTGTTTCCAAGATTGTAGAGAACGGTGTCAAAATCCTTGCCCGTGCTCCGGGCTTCCTTGAGCGCGGCGATCGATTCTTCAAAACGTTCAAGGCGCCGGTAAATAATACCAAGGTTGTTGAGGATCTCGACATCGCCGGGAACGATTGCAGAAAGCTTCTTGAACACCGACAGTGCTTTTTCAAGATTGTCCGAACGGAGATACACAGCACCCAGCAAGGACAATACGTCGATCGAATCTTCGTTTTGACGCATGAGGTTGAGGAGAATTTTCTCAGCGTAGGTAAAATCCCGGGCAATCAGGGCGGAATTGGCCCGTTCAAGTATTACAGATGTTTGATCAGCCATCTGGAGTCTCCTCGGTTTTGGTCAGTTTCCACCAGAACCGTACACAGCAAGGGGACGGACTGATGCTTCGGCCGATTGTGGTCCCTGATGGGTTTTTCCGGCTGCATCATAGGCGGCAACAGAAAAATAGTATAGCACACCATTCTCCAAATTCTCAATTTTGGCCGAAAGGTTCTTGCCCGCGTCCAGGGGCGAACCGCTGCCGAGATACTCTCCGGAGCGGGTACCCCAATACACCAGGTATCCTGCGGTATCATGATCGATGGATGCAGGCCAGGAAAGTGTGACAAAGCCGTCTCCCGGTTCGGCCCGGAGACGGACCGGCGGCCATGGAGGCGTATCTTCACGGTATTTGAGTGAAATGGATGTAAGCACGGGAGTGGCGGCCGCTTCACCGTCGGGATACAGTTCAACCGCGACCTGAAAGTACCGGCCGGATACACCGGTAACCGGTTCTCCCGGACGAACCGGCTGCCATTCGGGCGAGGTGTCGGTCCAGCGGTAGAAATTCTCGCCGGCGCGGACAAAAAAGGCAGCGCCGGTCTCGCCCGGACGATCGATTTCCGCATCAAGCGATTCAAGAACCGACGCAGGGCCGCCGGAATCGAGGGGATTGGTTTCAAACCGCCCGCCGCGGACGGGGTAACGGTTCATGAGTTCATTACGGTTTTCTATGGTCACGCTCCCGGCGGGACTTCGCCGTATGCGGAATTCATCCAGAAGACCGGAAAACCGGGGAGCAATCTCGATTTCTGATACCGCTCCGAGTATCGCGGGATATACATCGCCTGATTCCCGCCCTCCGTGAGTAAGAAACCGGATAACTTCCGTCTCTCCATCGATACGGTATTCAAGAAGTCCGGTAACCGCGTCGTACGACAGCGCATGATGGGTCCATTCTCCGGGTACCAGATTACGCCTGCCGGAGAGCACCACATTGACCGGTTCACCGGCGAACGTGCTCCAGATATTGGAAAACGACCATTCAAGACGATTTTTCATGATTACCGAGCGGATGTACTGATACCGGGGGAGGCCGTCTCCGGTGCGTGAAGACCGCCACTGGAAAAGAATGCTTCCGTTCTCGGTTACCGCCGGGTACAGCCAGAATTCGATCGTAAACGATTTTGCCGCTCCGGGAGAACCGAAAAGTGACTCGGGACTGCCCCGGAGCACCAGTCCGGAATTATCCGTGTTGCACAATGCAGCGCCGCCATGCCGTGCCTGCGCGGTGCCCGCGGGAAGCAGATCATTGGAAACGAGCGCATAGTTTTCGGCTTCATCCCCAAATACGGTTCCGTCGAACGAAAGGTACAGATCGTCGGTGGCGGAGTCGCCGGACGAATCCAGGACAACCGCCTCATACCCGAGACGACCGCGCGCCCGGGCAAGATTCTGTTCCCGTGAAAAAGCCGTCCAGCCGGCAGGCCCGCCCAACAGCATGGTTTTCTCCTCCGGAACACCGGACAAGACCAATACAATGAGGAAAAACACCAGAAAAAACGATAATTTATTACTATACATAACGGTACTTATCAGAATATCGGCAGGATGGTATGATAAATCCAATGAAAGCGCAGGCGGAAAACAGGAAAAAACTCCATGAAATCGCGCGTTCTGCCCCGAAACAGAGCGGTGTGTACCTCTGGAAGGATGAAAACGGGGAGATACTCTACGTCGGAAAGGCAAAGTCCCTGAAAAACCGGCTTTTGTCATACTTTTCCTCCAATCGGGATGTAAAAACCGCGATCCTTGTTTCCCGCGCCTACTCACTGGACTATATCACCTGCGACAATGAATATGAAGCGCTTCTCCTCGAAAATACACTCATCAAACAGCATAGTCCGCGGTACAATATCAATCTCAAAGACGGGAAAACTTATCCGGTTATCAAGATAACCAACGAACCCTTTCCCCGAATCTACCGTACGCGAAGAATCCAGAAAGACGGAGCACGGTATTTCGGCCCCTTTCCGAACCTCAACGCAGCGGACAGTTTTCTGGACTTCGTAAAAAAATACTTCCGTCTGCGCCAGTGCCGGCGACTGATAAAACGAACGCAACCCTGCCTGTATTATCACATGGGTTTTTGCACAGCGCCCTGCTGCGCCCGACTAAGCGAGACGGACTACAAGAAGGAAGTCCGGAAGATAATCAGTCTGCTGGAGGGCTCGAAAGCGGCCCTCACGCGCCTCGAAAGAGCCATGAAAGCCGCAGCCGGTGAACACAAGTTCGAGCTCGCAGCTCAAATCCGCGACGGTATAACCGCGGTACAGGAACTGCACGGGCAAAATGCCGTTGTAGACATGGACAGCGAGGCCCGGGATTACATTGCCTGGGCAGCCGAAGGAGTCATGGTCACTTTTTCCGTACTCCGCATGCGGAACGGCCGACTTGTATCACGGGACCTCTATCGTGTCCGGAGCCTCAAGGACGAGGAAGAAATCCTTCCCGAGTTTCTCATGGCTTTTTACAACCGGCCGGAAGAAGTTCCTCCCCGGATCTTCGTCCCGACCGAACAGGGCCTTTCCCTGGCCGAGCGCTGGTTTTCCGACGTTCTCGGCTGTGAAACCCGTATTGAGACCGTCGCGATCAACGACGAAGGTGAAATACCACGCAGCGGTTCCGGCTCAACGACCGGAGAAACCGCACAATCCCCCGGTGAAGCGGCAGCTCCGAAGCAAACGTACCGGTCAGGACGAGTCACCACCGAAAAGCGCCATGCCACGGCAATGGCCATGGCCCGCTTCAACGCCCGGGAAGATGCCGGAAGACGCCTGCGCGAACGCGGAGATTTCCCGGCTCTTGAGGAACTCCGCTCCCTCCTTGATCTTCAGCAGGTACCCTCCCGTATCGAAGGATTCGATATTGCCCATATTGGCGGGAGGCTCCCGGTAGCCAGTCTTGTTTCATTTTACAACGGCAATCCCGACCGGAAGAACTACCGCATATTCCGCCTGCGTACCACGGACGGTGTCATTGACGACTTCGCGTCCATGCGTGAAGCCGCAACCCGCCGGTATACCCGCCTGCTCAATGAGCAGGCGGAGCTTCCCGATCTTGTCGTGATAGACGGCGGTATCGGACAGGTAAACGCAGTGAAGGGTGTACTGGACGCCCTCGCGCTTGAAATTCCGATAATCGGTCTCGCCAAGCGGGACGAAGAACTGTACCTGCCCGGGAATTCGACTCCCCTGAGCCTGCCCCGCCGATCGGATGCACTGCGTCTGCTTCAGCGTGTCAGGGATGAAACCCACCGGTTCGCGACAACACGGAACCAGCGGCTTCGTACCCGGGAAAACACCCGGCTCCTTTTCGAGGAACTTCCCGGAATCGGCCCCAAAAAAGCCGCCCTTCTTTTGAAAACCTATGGTACTGTTGCTATCATGATACGGAAGACCTCCGGCGCGGAAGGTCCGGATGAAATCGCGTCCCTGCTGGGACTCTCCCGGGACCGTGCGGAAGCCATCCTCGCGGCGCTGCCGGCACTCGCCGCACAGCAGGATGAACGTAAAAAAGTCCGTTCGGGAATTACCAAAAAATCTGACGTGACCGCCATGGCATCCCGGGCTCTCGGGACGCACGATGCGGCCGGCAAGGAGCAACAATCGTGATGAACAGTCTACTACCCCGTCGTATACATCTTTTGTATATTTTGATTACCCTCCTCACACTATCCTCCCTTTGCGGGGAGAGCGGTGCGATGCTCGGAAGAAGGGATGGAACGCTTGAACGGTTGTATCTGCAGACGATACGACAAGGGAAAATCCCCCCCACAACGGTACAGAGCATTTCAAAAGCCGAAGCCCGGTTTTACGGCTTGCTTTCCCCCGAAGACATCGATTATACCGATGACACCGACGATACAGCGACCTGGCACGGGTCCTTTTCAGTTCAACCGTTCATGGTCGGATGGTCCGGGCTCGACCCGGAACCCTGGGACGAGGGCTATCAGCGCAAACTCGCCGACTTTCCTTTGGCAAACCGGCTGACGCTCAACGACCCGCTTCTGGCCGCCGGGCTTTCCTTCGGCTCCGGTTCATTTTTCGCCGAAGCATCAATAGACTTTTCAACCGATTCCCTTCTCCGCAGCGTGGAAGAAGACGGCATTCTGGGGTTCTGGCAACCCGGAGAATACTTTTCCTGGTGGATTTTTCCCAAAGTAGCCTATGCAGCCTGGAGCGGAAACCATGTGACCATCGCCGCAGGACGCTTCCCCACCGGTATCGGCCTGGGAAAGGCCAATCTTTTCCTGAACGGTCAGGCATTCTGGTACGACCATCTCCAGTTTTCCTGGTGGTCAGAAAAAATGCGTTTTTTCTCCCTGTGGGGAACGTCCTCCCCGCATCTGAATGAACAGGAATATGAAGTTCAGACAAATTTCGACCCGGGTAATACCGGAGAAAATTTCCTGGGATGGGATATCAACGATAATCACGATTACTCGAGCGGAATTTCTTCCGCTTTAAAGATGTTCACCTACCACCGTGTTGAGTTCAAACCGTTCCGCTGGCTCGGATTTGCCCTGAGCGAGATGCAGATGGTCGGCGGGAAAACACCCGACTTTTCGAACCTCATGCCCCTCATGATCTGGCACAACACCTACTCGTCGGGAACGACCAATGTCATGTCCATGGCGGATGTATGGGCGGTTCCACTGCCGGGGTTGCTTGTGTATGGAGAGTTCATCATGGACGACAGCCGTGCGCCGTCGGAAAGCAAAACGTCCAAACCCAATTGTTGGGGCTGGGAAGCAGGCGCAACCGCGGTATTGCCGATTGCACCGAAGGACTGGACGATTTCTGTCAATCTCGAGTACAGCCATGTTGACGAATGGACCTACGCCCGCTGGCAACCGTATCTGACCATGACCCAGCGTCAAATCCTTACCGGAGGACACCGCGGGCTGGATATCCCGCTCGGTCATCCGGAAGGAAACGATGTAACACAGCTCGGCCTCAGCGTAACCGCGCTCGGCAGGGATGAACACAGAATTGAATTCGGCTATACCTGGATAACCAAGGGGCCCCTGTATCTTGGAAGAATCGAGGAAGTTACCCGGGACGGAGAAACATACCAGGTACCGGTGTACTACGACTTTGACGACTGGGCCGGAACGGGTGAACTGAACCGCATTACCGGTTCAACGAAGAAGTACAGTCATGTATTCAATCTCAGATGCGTCTGGCCGGTTTGGAAGAACACCACGGTGGACGCGGAGATAGACTACCTTGTTATCCAGAACTACGCACACCGCGAAGGAAACACCCGGCACCAAACCGTGATCAAAACGGGAATCCAATGGAAGTACGACAGAAACAGGTAAAGAGGCGGAGGTTACTGGCGGCGGGACCGCGGGGGTGTGCCGGCTGTTTTCAGGATGCCGAGAATACCGGTATCGAGCAGAATGCGGTGCACTGCGGTTCCCGACGCACGCAGATCCCGGTCTGTTTCCGCCAGAAGCGCCAGCACCCGGGAAACCGCTGAAGCATCCCACACGTCGGCTGCACGGCGGTACTGGGAGAGGGCCCGTTTCCCCGAGAACCCGGCTTTTTTCAAGCCGAACTCGTCGTGAACGCCCCGCGAGGCAAGCCGGTGCCAGTCAGCGAGCCGGCGGAAACAATAGGTCACTCCGGCAATCACCTGAACCGGCGAAGAATCCTTTGAAAGGGATATTTTCTCAAGAATGGCGAGAGCGGCTTCTGCGTCACGATGGGTAAGCGCGTCGAACAGGGTAAACGCGTTTTCTTCCCGGTTGTGGGATACGTGGGTTATGATATCGTCTTCCGTAATACCATGATCGTTATCAAAAAAAAGCATTAGCCGCGAACAGGCGGTCCGGAGCGCGTCGGTATTGTTTTCCACCGTCTCCAGGATCGCGGACACGGCTTCCGGTTCAATACGGTACCCTTCCTTCCGGAAAAAGGCGGTTATCCACTGTTCCTTGCGGTCGTCAAAAAGTTCCCAGAAAATACGCTTTCGTTCTTTTGCGACACAGGCTTCCACTTTTTTATCCACGCCGATTTCATCGGAAATGAGCACGAGATACACGTCGTCCCGGCCACAGGACTCCTCCGCCCAGGAAACAAGCTGGGAAATATCTTCTTTTTTCTTGATGAGCTCGGCATTGCGCAGGGTTACAAACCGCGCGGAGGAAAAAAGCGATCCGTTCTGGAGCAGGGAAACAAGCTCGCCGAAGGGCGTATCCCCCGCGTAGACCGTATGCATTTCCGGATCTCCATGCGTCTTTATTGCCTGAGCCTTGAGTTGTTGTACCGCCTCGTTGCGTTCACCAATTTCCGGACCGGTGAACAACCAGACGGGAGCTGCTGCTGCCATACACGGTTCCTTCCTGCGGCATTATAACCGCAAGCTGGCCTTTTTGTCGCCCCGTTTTTCGGATTCCGCCGGTTTTTCCGCAAGGCGATTCAGGTTCTCCGCGATAACCCCTGCTTCATCACCGCCTTTCGGCACGAGCCGGAAACTCCGGTTCCCCTCCACAAGCAAGCCGGAAAACTCCGCAGCCGAACCGAGCGGGGTTACCAGATGCATGACCAGAACATACCCGAGCAGGACCGCCATCATGACCGGCGGAAGACAGAACATGAAGAAGATCCACAATCCCAGATACGGCATGATGCGATCCAGGGCATTGATGACCCTGGACTCCTCGTATACGGTTCGAATCAGTGCATCCCGGGCAAACAATTGCGTGGGAATGAGCGATGAATATACACAGACATAGGTTTCATTGCTGTACCGTACAAGCTTGCCGTACCGGAGAACCCGGTCGTCAGCATTGGGCGGGAAAAATCCGTCGCGGACCGTATACAACTCTTCACGGGGAAAGAAATAATCCATGTCGCCGGTTTCAATAACCGCTTCGTACCCGTACGGTGTCACGTTTGCGTCTTCACGATATACCTGACAGGCCGCGGCGTACGCGTCAACGACCCGCAGTTCGTCCATCCAGTCGCGGCGCATCGCCCGCTGATTGACAATGGCAAGCCCATTAAAAAACCGGAAGGATACCCGTTCAATCGCCAGTTTTCGTTCATTCTGGTACAGGTCTGATATCTCTCGTGCGGCACGAAGCGCTTCGGGAACATCACCGTCAAACCCGCTTGATACGGCTATACCGGTAAACCGCCCGACAATGAGGGTTATGGAAAGAGACGTTACCGTAACAAGAACAGCAAGAAGCACGAAAATTTTCCGTCCGAAACGGCTTGATCTGCCGGTATGCCAGGTATGGGAAAAGAGCATGTAAAAGAATAAACACAGGAAAAGAATCAATGAAAGCGGCGCTACGACAAGAAGCAGGAAACCCCGCGGAGTCGAAAACATGGTAGGTGAAAAAAGACCGCTGATACTATTGTCCGCGAGCAAATACGAAGCAACAAGAACAAGCACAAAAAGGAACAGGAGAAAGGGAATACTGAATATCGTGGCGGGAATTACCCGCCGTAACTGGTTCAATCTTCCTCGAATTTGTTCTCAAACAGGAGGTCGAGCGCCTCAACGGCTTCTTTCTCGTCCGTCCCGTCGGCGCAAATGGTAAGCTGGGTGTTGTAACTGGCCGCCATGGTGATAATACCCATGATCGATTTCGCGTTGATCCGGGTATTGTCCCGCTCTATCAGTATTTCCGAAGCAAAACGGTTCGCGGTTTGCGCGATGAGCGCTGCAGGCCTGGCGTGTATTCCGGCGCGGTTCCTGATAGTCACTGTCTTGGTCGTCATTTAGCAAGTCCTCTAATAAGAATCATCGTCGCCGTAATATGGCGCGCGGGCAGCATCGGATTCAATCCACTTCAGGACATTCTGGTTGAATTCCTTCGCGGAGAAATACCCCATACTCTTGAGCCGTTCATTCATCGCGGCCGTTTCCAGAATAATGGGAACGTTCCGTCCGGGCTTAACCGGTATTTCAATCTTGGGAACCTGGACGCCGAGAATGTCCATGGTCAACTTTTCGGTCCCCAGGCGGTCATACACCTTGTTGGCATCCCATTCCTCCAGGGTCGCCACCAGCTGAACTTCCTTGCGCTCACGGATCGACCCGACTCCGTAAAGCTGGGTGATATTGATGATTCCGAGACCGCGTATTTCCATGTGGTGCCCGATAATCTTGTTGGCACCCTGCCCGATCAGTATATTACCGTTTACACAAGATATCTCGACAACATCATCCGCCACAAGGCGGTGTCCGCGCTCAATAAGCTCAAGTGCGGTTTCACTTTTCCCGACCCCGGAATCGCCGAGGATGAGAATCCCGAGACCGTACACTTCCACCAAAACCCCGTGAATTGAAATCTTGGGGGCGAATATATTGGACAAAATCCGCAAAAGCCGGGACGAAAACTCGCTCGAATCCAGCCCGGTTTGCAGTACGGCACATCCTGAGTTCTCCGCTATGGCAGAAAACTCGTCTGCCGGATCAAGATTATGAGTAAAAATGCAACACGGAAGCGGATACGTGAACATCTGCTCGATTGTTTCGAGTTTACCCTCGGTAACGAGCTTGTTCAAAAACGCCACTTCTCCACGACCGAACAGTTGTACCCGCTGATACGCGAACGAATCATAAAAACCCGAAAGCGCCAAACCGGGCCGGTTGAGATCTGGTATGGTTATTTCCCGCACCAAACCCCGCCGACCGCAAATACAGCGCAAATCAAGAGAGTCGTGTTCCTTGAGATTCAAGCCAAGCAGGTCGAGCACGGAAAACCGTTTAACAGCCATACCTGACTATATCCTTACGAATCCGTTATGTAAAGAGAAGGAACACAAACCCGCGTTTGCTTATTTTTTCTCCTGAATCTTGTCCTTTTCTTTCTTGATTTTCTGATCGAGCACATCGACCATCTTGTTCAACCCCGGTTCAAAGGAGAAGTCCTCGGTTGATACGTGAGCAACATCCCCCCAGCGAAAATTCACCGTGCATTCATAGGAAAATTTCTTGTCGTATTTTATATTTAGCAGAACATCCGTGATCAGATCCTCGGCAAAGCGGATCCGCTCAAGTTTCTTGTCCACGAACTCTTTTTGATCCTCATCCATGGAAAATTTGACTGCCTGTACGTTGATATTCATTGATGAACCTCCCTGAAAGATGTAGGGCACCGCAACAGCGGTACCTTCTCTAATAATAATATGGAATTGATTATCTTTCAAATGACGAAGCAATGGAAAGCTCGGCCCGGTACTTGGCGACCGTTCTGCGGGCTATATGAATACCGCGTGTCTTGAGCTGTTCCGTGATTTTCTGGTCGGAAAGAGCTGTTTCCGAACTCTCGATGAGCTCCCGTATTACCTCTTTGACACCCTGCTTGGAAAAACGTCCCGAAGTATACCCGCCCGCCTGATCAGGAGTCCGCGAGCCGGTTCGCGGCGGAGAGCCCACCCGGTTACTGAAAAAGTACCGTATTTCGAATGTACCCCATTCACACTGGAGATACTTCCCGTTCGCCGCGCGTGAAACCGTTGCCTCATGCATACCGATTTCTTCGGCGACATCCTTCATGCGCAAGGGCATGAGGCGAGTCGGACCATGTATGAAAAACTCGCGCTGAAATACGACAAGCGCCCGTACCAGCTTGAGCAGTGTGAGATTTCGGCGTTCGATAGTGCCCAAAAACCAGCGTGCTTCCTTAACCGCCTCCCGGGCGAAGTCTCTGGCGGAATCATCTACCTGTTCTTCCAGTTCCATGAAAAATGGTGAAATACCCAGAACAGGAACCTCTTCCTCGTTGATTACAACCGAATACCCCTCCTCGCTCCTGTTTACGAACACGTCGGGGACAATGTATGTTTCCGGAGAACTGTCGAAAATCCGCCCGGGGAAAGGATCGAGCATCCTGATAATGTCGAACACCTCTTCCGCGCCCTCAAGGTCGAGGGTAAACCCGGCATCCGGTTCCTTGGCGAGTCCCTTCACCAACGCATCGGGACGGCCTTTCTCCAGAAGATGAAAATACTTATCAAGTATGTGAATGGTTGTCTCAAGACCGGGATCGGTTTTCCCTGCGGTATACCGGTCCCGGAGAACCATTGCCTGCACAAGCAGACTCTCGTGGAAGTCCCGTACAGCGCAACCGACCGGTTCAAGACGGCGGACCGTATCGAGTGCCTTGTGCAGCACCGCGGGATCATCGGCTCCGGACAGTTCTTCAGGGGGGACCCGGTGGAATCCATCGGGATCAAGATTCTGGACAACCAGTTCCGCAAGGGCACGTACGCGAGGTTCCAGAACGAGCTCGCCTAGCTGTTCGAGCAGGTGTTCCTGCAGCGTTTCCTCACGTGAAAGCGCTCCCTCGATATAGTCCCGGTGCGCATCGCTTTCATCATCATTACTACGTACGGTAGATACCGAAATTCGGGATGCTGGTTCCCGCTGAGACCATGGAATGGATTCGAACGGATCCGATACAACTTCAAGGGCGGGATTTTTCTCAACTTCTTCCAGTATGCGTTCCCGAAGATCGGCAAACGGCATTGCCATCAGCTTGATTGACTGAACAAGCTGAGGACTGAGGGTGAGACGCTGCTGCTGCGACAGAACGAGTTTTTGCCCTTGCATTGGTACTTTCAAGATACGGCACCGGAGATTCAAGGTCAAGATTGAAAAGACTGCTATCAAAATTGTTGAAATAATCTTGCCCAAAAAGCCTGAATTCCTGGCCATTCTGCCCTGATTTACTCTA
>MWCL01000016.1 GCA_002070025.1 Spirochaetes bacterium ADurb.Bin215 | reverse complement strand
GCCGCGCTCATGATGCACCTCGGTGCAGAAACAGTCTTTGTCGGTTCGGGAATATTCAAATCCGAAGACCCCGTACAACGAGCCAAAGCCATCGTTCAGGCCGTAACCCATTACCGTGATCCCGCGAAGCTCCTCGAAGTTTCAACCGGACTCGGTCCGGCCATGGACGGTCTTGATATTGCCACGATGCGCGACGAAGACCGTCTTGCGGGACGCGGATGGTAACATCCCGCATTACCGGAGTTCTCGCGTTGCAGGGCGGGTACGCGCGGCACATCGATGTGCTGCGCAAACTTGGCGCTGAAGCGCGAGAAGTACGCACCCGGCAGGATCTCGCCGACTGCGACAGCCTGATAATCCCCGGCGGTGAATCCACCGTTTTTACCAAATTCCTCACCAACGCGGACGGAACGCCGAACGACCTGCACAGCGATCTCCGGAGCTTTGCCCTGACCCGGCCGGTTATGGGAACCTGCGCCGGTCTCATTCTTCTTTCGGAAAACTGCGACGACAACCGGGTTGCCCCGCTCGGCGTGTTGCCGGTTACGGTCGCCCGGAACGGCTGGGGCAGACAGACCGAGTCTTTCATTGAAAAACTGGATTTGAATCCGGAAGCCGGATTCAAAAAAAACACCGCTCCGTTTGAAGCGGTGTTTATCCGGGCGCCGAGAATACTCTCGATCGGACCGGAAGTCCGGATTCTTGCCTCGGTTTCAGGCAGGAACGAGGCCTCCGAGCCAGTCATGGTTGCCTGGAAAAACATCCTGGGCCTGACCTTTCACCCGGAACTTTCCGTGGATGACGCGAGAATCCACGAATGGTTTCTATCCGGGTTTTGATTCTTATAATGCTATATCCAGGCTGAGACCAAACCGGTAGAATTCCAGACTTCGGGGATCATCCCGGTCAATATTCCTGAGCTGATAGAAATCATAGTCACCGGTATCCCCTTCATAGTTCTTTTTGGTGCGCGCCTGAAGAAGCGCCGATACCGATATCGCGGGACTCACGTCATACGTTACAAGCAATCCGAAAATCCACCGGGAAATATCGTCTCCCCAATAGCGTTGTCCGTCGGTTGTATATAAAAACAGTTCCTCTTCGACCAGTATCCCGACAAGGCTGACCGGAAGCGGCATTTGATATCCCAGGAAATAGTTCCCGTAGTACCACCAACCGTTCCGTTCTTCCCCGGTATCATTCTCATATACCCAGGAATCATCCGCTCCTGCGGTTGTAAGCGCCCGGTACCGAAGACCGTGGTATGTTCTGAAAACCACGTGATTCCAGTCACCGGGTTTGACGGCGGCCAAATCAAACTGAAACACTCCGCCGCCCTTCACGGTCCAGACAAATCCGTCAAAAGCATCTCCGATAAGCTCGTTTGAACCGTCAAGAGTGCCGTCGGGATTCCTCCCGGGCTCGTTTATCCGCAGACCGTCCGCGAGAGGAATGTTCCAGCCCGAACCGATCGCCCCGCCGGCAACGAGCTGGAGAAACGCGACGGGAGTAAGCACGAATTCCGCGGTCCCGTTCACTGAAACCGGCGTTATATCGGCGGAAAGATCCAGCCGGAGATTGTTGTTCTCGGTAAGAGGATGCATGCCCGCAAAAACCGGGAATATAAACGTCTGGGTAAACTTGACCTGGAGCTCCATACGCGTAGTCACGTTCACCGTAATGCGTTGTGAGGTATCAACACCGTCTTCCGCCGTAGCATAAAACACGGTAACAAAAAACAGCATAAACAACAGAATTCGTTTCATTGACTACTCCGCTTCAACAGAAACCCGGACAGCATCCACAATGGATAGCGCCGTTGTAAGACCATCCAGGGTTCCCGCTATCGTTCCGTTTGAACCATCCACAGATCCCTGACCAACGGGAACCAGTACTACCTGTTCACCGGCCGTGTATACCAGCTCGCCTTCGTACACCACAGACGGCTGTCCGTTAACACCCGAATACCGGTCCGAACCTTTTTCCGCTTTTTTCTCCCAGTAATCATTATAATCATAACTGTGATTCACTTCCGCCCGGATCCGATACCGCGCACCGTGCACCAGGGATGATAGACACCGACCGCTGTCTATCCGTTCTTCGGGCGTGGCGGAACTCGCGGCGTCCAGATCACCGACGTGTTGCGCTGAAGCATGAGTCCATACGGGAAGGGATTCGGGGCGCCCTTCGTCCGGTGCGCTGCGCCATTCCTGCTTCGCAGTCCTGCCGGTAATCATGATTGTATCAATGAATTCACCCTCCGGCGTCTCAACCCAAACTGCAACCTGAGGCGGGTTTTTAACCGTAAAGAACAGAACACGCATCTTTGAGTGCCAGTATTCTCCGGGCTCCACGGACACAGACATTACAGTTTCCGCCGCGACTGGCATCATCAGGGCCAAGACTACAGCCAGCATACCCATCAGTTTTTTTCATTCATCTGGATTCTCCCTTGCAAGCAATATAGTTCAGACACATACGGATGGAAGCATCGGTCAGCTCGCGTCCGCGGTCCCAGAATTGCGGAAATGTCCGCTTTGAAAAAAAGGATTCAATGACTCCCCAGAGGGAATATACACAAAGAGATACGGCAAGTACCGGATCAGAGCAGGACACAAGTCCTGCTTTCGCGGCATCCTCCAGAAGCGATACCGCCATGGTCATGGACCGGTAGTTTTGCCGCAGGGCTTCATCAATATCGCTGGTATCGGGTTTGAATCTGCCCATGATGAGAACGGCGATCCGGGGATTGTCAAACGCCCAGTCCCGAAACGCTTCCAGACCCAGCCTGAGGGATTCCAGCGGACCGGTACCACGGCTGATCGCGTCAAGCATCCGCGCATCCATCGAAGCGATGCAATCCTGCTTGACCCGGACAAAAAGACAGTCCTTGTCCTTGAAGTAGTAGTAAATTGTTGGCGGAGTAACGCCGCAGGCCCGCGCTATTTCGCGCATGCCTATTTCCTCCGGTTCCTTGACCATCAGAAGATCCAGAGCTTTTTCCCGGATACTCTTCTCAAGATCCGGATTGGATGCTTTCATGTTCGTCAGCCTCCTAACAATGTTAGCATAACACTGTTAGGTTATAAATGCAAGTACTGGTTATTCTTTTTTTTGCATTTTTCATATATTCAATCTTCCAGAACAGCCGCTTCGGGCAGACACGGACAATTGCATATGTCTCCCGGAAGGGAAAGATAATACCCCTGAAGGAAATCTATGTTCATGCTCTTGAGCGATTCAAAGATGTGAATATCTTCAACAAACTCGGCGACCGTTTTTTTATTCGATTTTTTGCAAAAATGCACGATGCCTTCTACAAGCATGCGGGCAGATTCATCAGAATGAATTTTCTGGATGAGCGACCCATCGATCTTCACGATATAAACCGGAAGATTGATCAAATTGCAGTAATTCGAGTACCCCGTACCGAAATCGTCAATTGCGATCCTGAATCCGTACCGGCTGATATAATCGATGAACCACAGGCATTTGTCCTCTTCGACCATCTCGTCACTTTCCAGGATTTCAAAAATGATCCGTCCCTTCCGGTATTTGATGATCTCATACACCTGATCAACGAGTGTGATGAATTCGGGGCGAAGAATGTCGGTAATGGAAATATTCACGGATACATCCACATCGTACGTGGAAATGGCCTCCGCGGTTTTCCGCAGGATAAAGTCGGTCAGATGTTGATAAAACCCGGTCGATTTGGCGACGCCGAGATAGGGATATATCGATACATATTCGCCATCCTGCTGCTTGATGCGGAGCAACGCTTCGTACCATACGATTCCCTTCCCGTCCGAAGAAAAAACCGGTTGGAAAAGAGCTTTGAATGTCTGGTTTTCCCGATTGTTTATCAATTCCGTAAAACGGATAACGTATTTGTACGCACTTTCACGCTCATCGTTGTCATTATCGTAAATGCTTATTGCCGAATGGCCGCGCTCGGCTTTTTTCAGGGCCACATCGGCTTTTGACAGCGGACTTCTGCTGTCTTCGGGTGTAATAACAGCGCCGCCTACCCGGTAGACCAGCTTGATGCGGTCGCGTTCCCAGGGAAGAGATTCGAGTTCAAGAGACTTGAGTATCCTGCCGAGCAAGTCAGCTGCGTCATTCGTGGTTGTTTCTGTATCGGCTTCAATCAGGAGACCGTATTCATTGTATTTGAGTTGATAGGTTATATAGGAATACCGATTCTCGTATTTGGTCAATTTTTGCGAGGCGAATTGTGAAATGATATTGGAAAATTCATACCCGAACAGGGCAACAAGATCGCTGAAATTTTCTATCTTGATGATCGCAAGAATATACCGCTTGCCCGGGTCGATACTCTGATACAGAACATCTTTGTTTGGAAGTCCGGTGGACTCATCAAAGACCAGAAGATCCACGAACCGGGCAACAAGCGTTTCCTGGCGGCGTTCCGCGTAGTATGACAAAATGAAGATGGTTACCGTGGTTACCAGCAAAAAGAGTATCTCGAGCGGTGAAAAAACAGGAACGGGGCTTGGCAACACCTGCAACACCTGCAGTACATAGGTAAGGAGAAAGACCGCGAGCGTAATGGAAAAATAATAACTGCCCCGTCGAGATCCACGCAGTTGTGTTGCGAGAAGCGGACAAACAGACAGGAGAAGGAGGGCCAGCGCATACCCGCCCTGCAGGAACAGGGAACAGACAAGCCCGACAATGAGTTCACCAAGCAGAAGCAATGTCATAGCCCGAATCTTTTTCATTTTGACGAAAAAGGCAAGCTCAGCTGCAAACACTACAAAAACACCGGTATAGACCAGTGCCGGCAATTGATACGGAGACGAGATATGCGAAAAACCGAGCGCGACCGGAATAATCAGGGAAGCCGCGAGAACAAATACAATAACCTGAAACTTGTAGAGCCGAGTCTCTGACCGGATGGTCTTGAACCATTGAGTATCTTTGTAACGAAAATTAAATAAACCTTTATTTCTGAACTTTCGGTCGAGCATGTGGATGAATGATACGGTCAGTCCTGCGATTTGTCAAATCTATTATCTCCAAAGTATTTGAAAACTCCGCCCGTCAATCCGTATCAGCCCGTCAGCTTCCATTTTCCCCAGTTCCCGTGATAGTGCACTACGGTCCACATAGAGATAATCGGCCAGATCATTTCTGCTGAACGGAATGGCAACCGATGTACTACCGGTGTCACGGGAAAGGGTGTACAAGTATTGCACAACACGGTCCCGTATCGTCCGTTTTGACGAGATTTGCAGTTTTGCGTTCAGGTGCAAATTCTTTTCGGCAAGAAGACGCATCATGTTTTCAATAAGTTGGGTATGAAATCCGCAGGCATTTCCGCAAGAACGGAGCATTTTTTCATAGGGAATAAAGAGAATTTCGCTGTCTTCGGAAGCGGAAACCGTTACCGGACACACCGTTTCTCCGGCACACACAAAGGTTTCGGCGAAAATCGATCCCGTACCGAATGTGGAGACGATACTCCGCGACCCGTCATACTCGTTTCGCAGAATTTGTATGCGTCCAAACAGCACAAGGCCAATCGCGTCGAGCGGATCGCCTTCATGCAGGACCGTCTCGCCCCGTGAAAAACTTCTCCGGCGAATGGAAAGACAGGAAAGCAGTTTTTCAAGATCCTGCGGCGCGATATGTGCGAAAAGCCGAACATTTCCCGGTATGGTCATTCAGGACCCTCCAAATGCACTATTTGTTGCTTTTGCAACATTCTATCCTACCATGCAATTCGTATACTATCAGCATGAAACGGAAAATTATCACCATAGACGAATCCCGCTGTAACGGCTGCGGATTATGTGTTTCGGCCTGCCATGAGGGGGCCATAGGACTTGTTGAAGGTAAAGCCCGCCTTTTGCGCGACGACTACTGCGACGGACTCGGAGACTGCCTGCCGGCATGCCCGACGGGGGCCATCAGTTTTGAAGAGCGCGAGGCCGCACGGTAGAACGAAACAAGGCGTCAAAAACAACCGCCGCACCGGCGCCGTCCGTACCGGCATCTGAAACCGCGGGCAAATCGGAACTGCGGCAGTGGCCGGTTCAGCTCAAACTGGCACCGGTGAGCGCATCCTTTTTTAACGGCGCTGATCTGCTTCTCGCCGCCGACTGCGCGGCCTTCGCGCGGGGCAGTTTCCACGGAGACTTCATGCGAAACCGCGTTACAGTCATCGGGTGTCCCAAACTGGATGCCGTCGACTATTCGGAGAAACTCGCCGCGATACTTGCAAACAACGATATCAGAAGCCTTACCGTGGTCCGCATGGAAGTTCCCTGCTGCGGCGGACTGGACTATGCCGCTGCGGAGGCAATCCGCGCGAGCGGAAAGTTTATTCCGACTCAGACCATCGTCCTGTCCACCGAAGGGGAAATTCTCCGCAACGGCCCGGGCGGTCACGGTGCGGCAGGAACCGGCTCCCCGGCAGGTTGCCCCTCTTCCCGCAAGGTCTGATCGGCAGGCAGCAGCCAGCCGCTGATATGATTATCCGGATTGATATACCGACGGGCCTGCTCACGCAGTGTCTCCGCGGTAATCCGGGTAAGCATCGAGTCTGTATCCGTAATCACACTGATCGGCTCCCCGCGCATGAGCACCTGCACCAGCCGTGAATGCCAGAATCCGTTGTTCTGCAATCCGGATTCCCGGGAGCGGCGGTATTGCTCCTGAAGCTTTACCAGATCAGTTTCCGCGACAGGTTTTTCGCGGAGAGAGAAAAGTTCTGCCAAAACCGCCCGGGTCAGTTCCTCCTCCCGTCCCGGCTCGCAGCCAAACTGGAATTGGAGGGAAAATCGTCCGTCCGGGTATCCGGAGAGAATCCCGCCGACCCATACACCGTACGACCCTCCGAGCGCCTCGCGGATAGCTTCCCTGAGCCGGAGATCCAGAAGCAACCGGAACTGGCTGAACAGTTCAAAGTCATAGTCGCGAATAACTGCATCTCCGCCGAATCCGACAAACACGGTACTTTTTGGCTCCAGTCCGGACTGAAGCGTTCTCCGGGTACTACCCTCCGGAAACGGCGGACGGATTACTGACGCGTCCTCCTTCTTGCCCACTGCGGGAAGAATGGCGAGATACTGTTCGGCAAAGGAGACAACCTGTTCTTCACTGACACTTCCCGTAAATACAAACACGAAATCATCAGCGCCGGCGAACCGTTCACGGTATATCCGCTCCGCGACCGAAGGATCCATGGCGGCGACCCGTTCCATATCCAGATTATGAAATCGTTTCGCGTCTCCATACAGAATGTCGCGGATCATGTCGTTGAATTGTTCATCCGGTTTGCTCCTCCGGTTCGCCGCGAGGGTACGTAGTTGTGCCATGAGGGCTGACCAACCGGTTTCTGTAAATTCCGGACGGACAAAATAGAGGGCGGTAAGCTGAAAGAGAATTTCCAGATCCTCCGCGGAGGAGTTTCCGCTCAAACCTTCATAGCTTTCCTCAATCCAGGGGGTAACCGAAACCGAATTGGAGGATAACTTTTTTTGCAGTGAAACCGGATCAAATCCGTTGAGTCCGGAATATTCCACATAATCAACAGCCGCCGAAGCGGAAGGGAAATCTCCGTCCGAAACAAGTGATGTACCGCCGCGGCTGTACGCGGTAAACAGGACTTCATTTTCCCGAAAGTCGGTAGGATGAATGATAACCGTTGCACCGTTGGAAAGATCCAGTTGTACGATTCCATCATCGGACAATTCTTTTCTTCCGACAATATGACCGCGTTCCGCAAGGAGCTCGGGCGGATACAGGGGACGACCAAGGTCCGCTTCTTCATACGCGGCAAGTTCCTTTCCCGTTCCGGCCTTTTCCCAGAGCGCGGCGAGCGCGGCTTCATCGGGAATGTCAGCAGCGTTTTCCGGAGCGGTGACGAATAGAAGCGTGCCACGGCCCGGATACAGATCCTGTAAAACCTGTTGCACCTCGCCGGAAGAAATTCCGGGAACCAGTGTCCGATACAGCTCGTTGCGCGCATCAAGTGAAAGATACGGCTCACTGTACAGAACGGAATGCACAAGAGCGTCTGTATGCGCGGCAGAGGAAACCTTGTCGCGGTCCAGCCAGGCTTTCCGCATCTGTTCCAGCATGGTCGTCTTCTGCCGTTCAAGTTCGCTTTCGGTTATACCGTGCCGCTTCATACGCTCGAGTTCCGTCATAGCTTCCTCAAAAGCGACGGAAAATTTCTCCGGTGAGGGGGCCGTCCATATCCAGGAAAACCGCATGTCGGGAATAAGCTGCCAGGAGCCCGCTTCGGCAGCGAGGAAGACGGGATCAGAGGCAAGCGCTTTCTCCGAAAGACGGCTGTTGAGCACTGAAAATGCCATCGCTTCGATCAAACGGCGGCGGTAATCGTTGACGGTTTTCAGCGGCTGCATGTCATGGTGTTGAAGAATTTGCGCGGTCGTATAGGTAATCTCCGGATCGCGGACAAGAAGCACGTCACGGCCGGTATGAACCGGCGAGCCGGTTTCGGGTTTCCCTCGGGGGCTGACAGATGCGGGAATGGCGGAAAACGTTTCGGCAATATGGTCCCGCAAAATCTCTGCGCTTGCGTCTCCAACGGCAATGACCGTCATGAGCTCCGGCCGGTACCAGTCGCGGTAGAATTGCATGATCCGCTCCCGGCTCACGGTGCGTACAATCTCGGGGTCGCCGATGGGCAGGCGGTCCGCGTAGGCCATGCCCCGGAACAACAGGGGAATCTGACGGTCGCGAACCCGCTGATTCGCACCGAGCCCCTGCCGCCACTCCTCTATAACTATGGACCGTTCTTTTTCAAGCTCGGCTGGATCGAAAACAAGCGAGTCGGCCCATTCACGGAGAATCGCCATGGAACGGGCCAGAATCGCGGGATCATCCGCGGGAATTTCAAGCTTGTACACAGTCTCGTCGAAGGATGTGTACGCGTTCACCTCGGGACCGAAAGCCATACCGATGGTTTCAAAATAGTCCACGAGATCTTCCTTCGCGAAACTCTTCGTTCCCTTGAATGCCATGTGCTCAACCAGATGGGCAATGCCGCGCTGATCATCGTCTTCAGGAACCGATCCGGCACGCACAACCAGACGCAGCTGAATGCGGTTCTGCGGTTCGTTGTTTTCCATGACCATCCAGGAAACACCGTTTTCAAGCGTCCCTGTTGAAATTCTTTCATCGGTTACCAGCTCCCGCCCGGCGGTAAGCACGGGCGCGGCGGTTTCGCAGGCGGTAAAGAAAAAAAGCACCGCGACAGTAATATATGCGAATCGTTTTATCATGAGACTCTCCGTTTTCTTATACTATCAGACGATACAGTTTCGTGCGTACAATATATGGTAGAAAGAACAAACGGTCAAACAAAACAGCCTCTGACGCTTGACGGAGAACAGTCCTGCAGGTACGTTGGTACTACCTCATGAATACACACGATACTGAAACGAACAAGCGGATGACCTTTGCGATCATCTCGCATCCGGACGCGGGAAAAACAACCATAACGGAAAAACTTCTTCTCTTCGGTGGAGCCATTCACATAGCGGGCGCCGTAAAAAGCGGAAAAACGAGCCGTACCGCGGTCTCCGATTTCATGAAAATGGAACAGGACCGCGGCATTTCAATCAGCACCTCCGTAATGGGTTTTGAGTACGGCGGACGAAAGATAAACCTCCTGGATACACCGGGACACGCAGACTTTTCCGAAGACACCTACCGGGGCCTTTCGGCAGTAGACTCCGCCCTCATGGTGGTTGATTCGGTCAAGGGTGTCGAAGAACGGACCCGCCAGCTCTGCGTCGTCTGCCGCATGCGCGCCACGCCGATTACCACCTTTGTCAACAAACTTGACCGGGAAGGCAAGGACCCCATGGAACTGCTCGACGAGATCGAGCGCGAACTTGCCGTCGAGGTGCGCCCGGTTACCTGGCCGATCGGTCAGGGGAAACTGTTCAAAGGGGTGTACAACCTCGTGGAAAAGAAACTCCTGCTGTTCCGCCCGGGAGAAGATCAACTGCCAACCGATACATTCCGGATAGATTCTCTGGATGACCCGCGGCTTGATGAACGCGTCGGGGATTCCCGGGCACGTCAGCTCCGTGAAGATGTAGCCATGATAACCGGCATATACCCCCCCCTTTGACCGTGATGAGTACATGGCCGGGAAGGTAACTCCCGTGTTCTTCGGTTCCGCGTTGAACAACTTCGGCGTACAGGAACTGCTCGATTCGCTTGTCTCCCTCGCACCGCCGCCTACTCCGAAAGAAGCGGAAGAACGGCTCATAAAACCGGAAGAGCAGGCTTTTTCGGGGTTTGTATTCAAGATCCATGCGAACATGAACCCGAAGCACCGCGACCGGATTGCCTTCCTTCGGGTGGTTTCCGGGAAATTTGTCCGGAACACCTTGTATCACCATGTACGGTCGGGAAAAACCTTCCGTACGGCGAATCCCACCGCGTTCATGAGTCAGGACCGGGAGATTATCGATGAGGCATGGCCCGGAGACATCATCGGGATCCATGACACCGGAACATTTAAAATCGGCGATACCCTGACCGAAGGCGAAACGGTTAACTTCAAGGGCATTCCCAGCTTCGCTCCGCAACTTTTCCAGTCAATCCGGAACGCCGATCCGCTCAGGGAAAAGCAGTTTCACAAGGGACTCAACCAGCTCGCGGAAGAAGGAGTTATCCAGGTTTTTTCCCGGATCCATTATCCGAATGTACGTATTCTCGGAGTAGTCGGACAGCTCCAGATAGAGGTGTTGAAAAGCCGGCTCGAAAACGAATACAACGCGTCCTGCTCCTATGAACCCATCTCGCTCACGCTGGCTCGCTGGATAACGAGCGACAACCCCAAAGCGATCAAAAAATTCGTGGATGAAAACACACGGAGGATTCTGGTGGATATCCGGGGTAATTATGTATTCATTACCGACTCCCAATGGAGCCTTGAGCGGATGGAACAAAACAATCCGGATATCCGTTTTTACGCAACATCCGAAATGGTTGATCGCCGGGCGTAAAAATTATTCTGTATAAAAATACTTCATGAGCAAACCGGGATTCTTCTCGGCGAACTTCAGGAAGTCCCCCCGGTTAATCGCGTACAGGGACACCGGTCCGTTGTGGGTATAGGTGCACAGCGCTTCTGCGCGGCGGTACATTCTCGTCAGGTTGCCTACGTAATCTCCGCGACGGAGCGTTCCGGTACTCTCACCGCCCCTGCTGCGATATACAACACCCTTGCGGACAATGTAAATGCATTCCAGCCGTTCACCTTCGCGAACCAGGACGCCCTTGCCCGTTTTTTGAACCGGGACAAGAATGGATTCCAGCCAGGTTTTCTGGTACGACGAACAATAGCGAAACAGGGAACTCGCGGAAAGCAAATTCCAGGAATCACTGCTGCGAACCTTCGCGAGGCGCACCAATGTCTGCTGGAACTCAGTTCCCTCGATAAAGTCGAGAAATTCGTCGCGACCCACCGAATAGGCAATAACGTCGGTTTCGGCCACAACATCGGCTTGCCGCTCCTGTCCGGTAATTATGGCAACTTCGCCAAAATACTCATACGTACCATAAATTTTTCTGGTCTCGAGACCTTCGCCGGCAACGGAAACGTTCCCGGAAAGAATCACGTAAAACTTGTCTCCCGCCGTCCCCTTGCGAATTATGCACTCGCCCTTTTTGAAATGCTCCTCCTGAACAATCGTCAGGAAGGACTGGGCCTTGGTTATCTCCATGTCCCGGAAAAAGTCCAGATGATTCAGGACGTTCAGAACCTGATACGCCTTGTCATAATACGGAGTGGTTGTGGGAAATACCAACGTCTTCTCGATTCCAAAGGTTGCCAGTGTCAGGGATGTTTCTTTGGGAAAGTCTTTGGCCGCAATATGGTATACCACGGTTTTTTTCTGAATCTCTTTAGGAAGGGAATTCAGATAGGCAATCGGAGTATGGAGCGGGGGTACGCCCGACTCATGATAAATAACCTTTGAGTCCCAGGGAAAGTCCCTGAATTCCTTGTACCGCTCCGGCGTAATGACCCGTTCATCGAGAAGCTTCTTGTGAACTGCCGGGTCATTGTTGTGATCAGATGAATATACGAACGTTTGATCCTGAAAATCCATCTTGAATCCGAACGTCGGGATGGAATGCAGAGAATAAAACATCTGAAATTTGCCGCCGTGAATAAACTCGGACTTCCCGATACGCAACGGATGGAAAATAAAAAGTTTCATGAGATTTGAAACCGGCATATCAGAAAGCGCCGCATACTTGCGCAAGAAACTCATCATGACCGTTTCGGTGGAAAAAATGGTTATCTTGCCCTCTTCCAGAATTTTCTGAAACGTACCCGCGTCGTGGTCTGCATGACAATGGGTAAGGATAATCCCGTCGATCAGCTTCGGATTGACGTTCGAGTCGCGAAGCCATTCGGTCGAGTTCACCGGGGGGTCAATCATGATACCGTGATGATTAAGCCAGATGATGTATCCGGACGTGTTCTGGGTAGGATCAAAGCCGTGACTGGGACCGAGACAGGTAATGCTGAAAAGCGGCGGGTTGTACGGCTCGGGAAGCCGTTCGCCTATTGAATAGGACGGCTTGTACGCGAAGGATCCGGGAACGGCGGACACCAGTTTTTTGCCATGAAAGATCTTGAAAGTACCCGACTCATCATAGGTAATGGTCGCTTCGTCGATGGAACATTTTTTATCCTCGAATACATGAATCCCCACGACATCGGATAATTTCATGCCTGCGCGGAAGTAATTCATTTCCTTGCGGATATCGGGAACTTTGCATACACTGCAGTCGGAATCGTAATCTATGGAAAGATCCAGATTCTTCGGTCCAAAAAGCGCTTCCTGCAATACGGCTTTGAGCCGCTTGACCTGGTTTTTCCGGCACAACACATGGGTTTTTGTTTTCTTGATAAAATAGTTATAGTACAGCGGAAATTCTATCTCGGCGAGACTGATGCCCTTTGCCCAGTCAAACATCTTCTCCATGACAACATAGACGCGGGGAACACCCTTCTCCATGGTCATGGTGTCCTTGATAGTCTCCGGCGGCGCGCCAAATTGTATGTACCCTGCTTCGGTATCGGCGAGATATCCGCCACGGGGAAGAGATATGTAGTTGAAGTGTTGCTCTTTTTTACTGCGCATGTACGTATTTACTTTACACCATCGTACAGGAATAAACAGGGAAACGCAAGAAAAAAAAGCCGGACGGAAGACCGTCCGGACTCCCATTTTACCAAACGAGGGAGCAGAGACTATACTTTCAGCATGAAGATCAAAGAAACTGTGAATAATCCGCAGCCGGTCGAAATTGCCTCCGGAATATACTGGGTTGGAAAACGTTTTGACGATGACTCGATTGACTGCAATCCGTATCTCGTCATAGACGGAGATGAAGCTGTTCTGATAGATCCCGGATCAATCATCGACTTTTCGTATGTACGCGACGCGGTCGCATCCCTGCTCCCTCTTGAGAAGATTTCACTAATAATCGCCCATCATCAGGACCCGGACATTTGCGGGTCAATTACCGAGTTTTACCAAAGCGGCGTAACGGCACCGGTTGCCATGCACTGGAGAACTTCCGTGCTGGTACACTACTACGGTATACAGAATGAGCCCTATCTTGTTTCAGAAAACAGCTGGCAATGGTCGTTCTCCAGCGGCAGGACCTTGCGGTTCCTGCCGGCTCCGTATTGCCACTGTCCTGGATGCATCATGGTCCGCCGTTCTTTCGGCACAATCGTTCAACTTCAGGAATATCCTGGATGTGAGTTACGTTGGATACAGCAACGACAACTATGTTTTTGAAACAGAAAACACGCTGCTGTACTACTGGTCGGATACAATCATACCGCTCGCGAAGGTACGCGTAACCAAAACACAGTATGAATTACGTACGCTCGTTCAGCCCGGACTCGTCTGGATATTCATGCCGGGTGTATATGCGGAAATGGTGTACGGTCTTTCAACCAATGAGGATGGCGAACTCGGTCAGGATGGCTACATCGAACTCTTCCATGAAACGGATACAACAATCGCTTCAGCCCGTCTCCGTGGCGGATACTATCACGAGTCTGAAGTAGTATACTTCATACCGGATGTATCCCTGAAAAAGCAATTCACCCCTCTGTACTCGCTGAAAGCAAAGTACTTTTTCGGGTATACCGATGAGCCTTTTTATTCCCATTCATTACAACTGGAAAACGGATTAACCTTCGATTGGGAGTTCTGATACGCTCTGTTTTCAATATTGCGCATCGTCCGTCAATCCGGTATTCTTCTTTCCATGAAGCACAAGATTTTTGTCGACGGTCAGGAAGGCACCACAGGACTCGAAATTTACCAGCGGCTTGAAAAGCGGCCCGATCTGGAACTGCTGCGCATAGATCCGGACAAGCGGAAAGATCCCGCTGAACGAAAACGTCTCGCGAACGAAGCGGATATTGTTTTTCTCTGCCTCCCGGACGACGCGGCGCGAGAAACAGTGTCGCTTGTTGATAACGATACCACCTGCGTTATCGACGCGAGCACCGCGCACCGTACCAATCCCGACTGGGTTTACGGAATACCCGAACTCGCGAAAAACCAGCGGGAACGCATACAAAACAGCCGGCGCATTTCCGTTCCCGGTTGCCATGCGACAGGATTTATTGTCCCTGTTACGCCGCTCATCGCGGGCGGCATGATTCCGGCAGACTATCCGTTCAGCTTCCAGTCGCTCACCGGCTACAGCGGCGGCGGGAAAAAACTGATTGCCTATTATGAGCAGGAAATTGCCGGCCGCGACACGGTGAACGCGCCCCGGCTGTACGCAACCGGGCTTACCCACAAGCATCTTCCGGAAGTAACCATGCGCGCGGGGCTCGCCGCTCCGCCGGTTTTTACCCCGGTTCTCGCGAACATTTACAAAGGCATGCTCGTTACTGTTCCCCTGCAGCTTGCCGGGATCAGGAAAACAGCGCAGGAACTTCACGCGTTTCTTGAAGACCACTATCGGGGAGAAACATTCGTACGGGTCATGCCCTTCGCGGGAGAAAATTCCCTTGAAGACAATTATCTTCACCCCATGGGCTGCAATGAAACCAACCGCCTTGACCTTTTTGTGTTCGGCAACGACACACAGGCGGTTCTCGCTTCGCGCCTGGACAATCTTGGCAAGGGCGCTTCGGGCGCGGCGGTTCAGTGCATGAATATCCGCCTCGGAGTCGACGAGAAAACAGGACTCACCTGGTAGTATCCGGAAGGAGGATCCATGAAGTTTTTTATCATTTCAGACTTGCACGGTTCAGCGCCGGCATTTGCCCGGGCTGCAGAAGCTTTTGAACGGGAAAAAGCCGATTATCTTGTCCTCTGCGGCGACTACCTCAACCACGGTCCCCGGAATCCCATACCGGACGGATATGATCCGCAATCGCTCGCTGAACATATCAACCGGTATGCGGACCGGGTACTCGGCGTCCGCGGCAACTGCGACAGCGAAATTGACCAGATGCTCCTTTCATTTCCCTGCCTCGGCGACTACCTTGTTTTTTTCACGGCCGGACGACGCTGCCTGGTAACGCACGGACACATCTATACCGAAAAAGACCATCCGCCCCTTTCCGCCGGAGATGTGTTCATATCAGGACACACGCATGTCCCGGTTCTGAAAGAGGAAAACGGCATAATTGTAGTAAACCCGGGCTCTCTTCCGCTTCCCAAATCGGAACTCGGCGGCGGCTACGCGCTCATTACCGATAGCGGTATCACGATAAAATCACTCGATGGAACAGATATCCTGCCGCCGCTCAGTTTTTCCTGACGGCGAATTTCTTCCTGAGCAGTTTTACGAGTTCCTTGATACGCGGGTCATGGTGATCTTCAAGATCAAGATCCTCAAACGCGTCTGGACGCTCACGGGCAAGCCAGTCCCAGAGCCGGTGCGAAACTTCAAGCAGGGTATCTTTTGACTGGGCTATTTTTACCATCGTAAGCATTTCTTCATCCGTAAACATCTTCCACTTGCCGCCGCTGATGATGTGGTAGGTCGCCCCGCTCGGTGAACGGTCAATCCGGAAATCGGCCGCAGGAAGCCGGTTTGCCGATTTTTTCGCGGCACCTTTTTTATCGCTCCGGGAGGCCGCGGCCAGTTCCTCTTCAAGGCGAATCACGTTCATGTTATGCAGATGAACCCGAGCCTGTTCCACCAGAAAGGCGAGCCCTTCCTCGTCGAGATTCTTCATCATGGACCGGAGTTCGGCGGCCAAAACATCGCGGGCAGTTTTCTTTACCGGTGCTTTTTTTGTTGCCATGGCGTCCTCACTTTTCCGCGGGCACCAGCGTCGCGCTGATATCCAGCTCGTCCTGGAACCACTCTATTTTCAGCGAGAATATTTCCGGTACATAGCCCTCCGCCCAGGCGCGGATTTTCCAGACTGTTCCGCTGGTAAGCACCTCACGGTCAAGAGACTCTATCGGTACCCAGTCCCGCTTGTACAACACGCTGAACACCGCATCGGAAAGTCTTTTACCCGACCGCGCGTCAAGAGCAAGGGTGCTGAGCCGGATGCTTCGCTGAACAACCCGGCCAAAGTCGATATGAACGGTTTCATCATCCTTATCCACGACAAGAGACCGCCACCAGATACGCGGCCCCATGGTTATCTTTACGCGGTACGCTCCGCTCTTGAGCCAAACCGGACGCGCGGCCAGGGGGCGGACCAATTTTCCGCCAGGGGTGGATACTTCACCATCAACGATACGGGTTAAAAGCGGACGTTCATCCACAAAGTCGAGCGTACGTTGGGTACCGGGAACTTCGGGGATCGAATCAGCGTCATTCAGGAAGAAAAACACCCGGAACACCTGATCGGCCGAAGCCGGTACCGTGTTGGGCAAGTCCATGGTCACCGTTACCGGCGTATACCAGGTTCTCAGCAAGAACCGGTGAATCAAACCCTCCCTCCAGGCAAAAAACACCACACCCGCAAAAAGGACCGCGGCGAGAATCGCGGAAGAAATCTTGAGCAGCAGCCGGTTTCTCGGAAGAAATTGCGGTTCCGCAACCTGATCGGTCAGCATGTTTTTGACCATGACCGTGCGGATCTGGTGGGTATTGTAGCGGGACAGAAAGCGCTTGAGAATACGGATTACCGGCGCCATGTCCTGGAATCGTTTGTCGGGATCGGGACGGATCATTTTCCGTAAAAGGCGGCATACAACCGGAGGAAGCCCGGGCGCCAACCGTCCGGGAGAGGGATATTTTCCCCGCTGAATTGACGCCAGGGTTTCGGGCGAAAAAGCACCGGGGAACGGTTTTACGCCGGTTACCATTTCGTAGAGCATTACGCCCATCGCGTAAATATCCGCCCGCTTGTCTACCGTACTGCTGTCGGAAAACTGCTCCGGCGGCATGTACGAAGGCGTTCCGAGCGTTACCCCGCTCGAGGTCAGGTCTGCTGATTCTTCGTCTTCACCGCCCGAGGCGATACCGAAGTCGGCTAGCTTTACCTCGCCCCGGCGGGAAATGAGAATGTTCCCCGGTTTTATATCCCGGTGAACGATACCGTGATCATGGGCATACTTGAGCGCCAGACAGGCGTCGTAAAAAATGAGCAGGGCCATTTCACCTGAAAACCGTGTTTTCCGCTTGAGAAGCTTGTCCAGGGAAAGCCCGTCCACAAATTCAAGGACGATGTAATGAGCCGAACCTTCCTTGAAGTAATCATAGAAATGCACGATGTGGGGATTGTTCAAATCCAGGAGAATCTGCGCTTCACGTTTGAACCGCTCGGTAATCGCGGCATTGCCCCGAATCGTCAGTTTTTTTATGATGACATGTCGTTTCAGGGTTGGGTGCAACGCTTTGTACACGGCACCCATACCGCCGCGGGCTACCAACGAAACAATTTTGTACTTCCCGATCTTGTCCGGTAACGCGATCATGGCTCTACACTCCTCATATCAATAGTAAAATCAAAAGGCCGGTCCGGCGGAACGAAAGCAACCTGACCGGAATACGGATCGTGAATCTGCACATAACGCCCCGACGCCCGAAGCGCGTATGAATTTGCGACCGGCCGGTGCCCGCCGAAATAGAGCGCGTCCGGAACATCGGGCAAAAATACCGCAAGCATTTGTTCAACAGTCCCTTCTTCCGAGTCCCCGTTTCCGGTCCAGGTAAAATCCCTGATCAACCGTGGGTCAAGCCGCGCGTTTATTATGGAAGGTTCATCGTAAAAACGCCCCGGTTCGGCATGGGAAACCATATAGCGGTCCCCGACCACGCAAAGGGGGAAGGTGTTTTCGAACCGTGCATACCGGGTTGTAAACGCTTTTCCGAACCGGCTCAAAAAAAACCGGTAAAACATTTCTCCCTCTTCCGCGTATTTTCTGAACGGATGATTGCCATTTTTGTCGGTATTCAGAATGTTTTCGTGATTTCCCTTGAGAAAAAAGAAATTTTCCGGAAACGCGACAATACATTCCATGATCATTTCCATGAGGCCCATGCTGTCCGCAACTTCCGCCGTGAGCGACGGGCCGTCCAGAATTCCCGCGCGGTATTCCTCATACGCGGCCAGCCACCGGAACCGGCAGCGCTGTTCCGAATGAAATGCGTCTCCCACGCAGACAACCCGCACCGCACCGGTTGCAAGGCCTTCAAGAACTGTTGTTTCTCCAGAATAGCGGTACCGTACTACGTTGAGGAGGAATTCCCGGCGCGCATGGAGATCGGGAACGATTATCGTTGGTACCGGGCCGGATAAACGCACAAACCCGCCGGCGAAACCCTTCCGGTCGCGGGGGCGGACAAGCGGATCAGTGGCCTCCATGGCGGTTCGGGCCGCTTCAACGAGGGCATCAAATCGCTTCTTTTCGGGGAGTTCTTCCCGGAAGCAGATGGTTTCGAGGTGTTTAACCGGTATGCCCATGAGACTGCCCGGTCAGGAAATTACCAGATTCGTCTTGCCGATGGTAATGGTGTCGTTATGCCCTAGTTTGACATACTTGTCCGCGGGAACTTTTTCTCCGTTGAGAAAGGTTCCATTGGTACTGCCCATATCCTTGAGGAAGTAGTCATCCTTGATTTTCTGGATGATCGCGTGATGCCTGCTCGCGAGCTTGTTGTCGATAACCACATCGTTGCTCGTATCGCGTCCGATGGTAATTTTACTTACCAGCGGAATATGGGCTTTGTCAAACATGAGAAAAGACACCTGTTCCTTCTTGACGATGGAATCCAGCCGCTGTCCTATTTTACTCGTCGTTATAATGGTTTCGTCTGCCATAGGGAAAGTATACCCCTCTTTTGTGTATTTCACAATTCAACATTTCTTCTGTATATTGATATTTTTTTAACTATATAGTATGCTTTTTATATACCACCTGCGGTCAGGATGAGGCAGAGCCGATTCTGAAGCCAAGGGCCGGGAGCCAGAATCTTTATTCCGCACACCGCCGTATTCCGGCCGTGCTGTGCCTGCAAAGATACGCCCGCGGCCCCTCCGCAGAATACATTGGAGGGTCTTTATGGAAGAAAGAGCCGTTGGCGTTATCGCGATCATCATCCGCGACAGAAGCGAAACAGCCAATCTCGTCAATGAAACGCTCGCCCCCTTTGCCGACATGATAATCGGACGAATGGGCCTGCCGTATCACGAACGAAACCTCAACCTCATCACACTCATGGTAGACGCCACCACTGATCGAATCGGAGCCCTGACCGGCAAGATCGGCATGATCGAGGGCGTTACCGTCAAATCAACACTGGCAAAACTGTAGGCAAAGGAGCTGACAATGAAAGACGCAACAAGCGGCGGAGTACAATCCGTCAAAGAATGGAAAGACAACCTGATAAAACAGGACGAAATTGACCGCTACCTCGTGGACGGCAAGGACTTTATCGACGACGACGCAATCGAAGCGGAAATCGAGAAAAACCGCGCCGCCTCACCGGAGCGGATCCGCGCCATAATCAAAAAAGCGTACGACGTGAATCTCATGGATTCCGCCGATGTCGCTGCGCTCCTCAATGTGACGGACCCCGACCTCAAAGAGGAAATTTTCACAGCGGCGCGTGAGATCAAACACCAGGTATACGACAACCGCGTGGTCACCTTTGCCCCGCTGTACTGCGGCAGCAAATGCGTTAACCGCTGCAAATACTGCGGTTTCCGCTGCGACAATGACTCAATAGAACGCCGTGTGCTCACCATGGACGAAATCGAAGCCGAAGCCCGGGTGCTCGCAACGAAGATCGGGCACAAGCGTCTGGTCGTCGTCTACGGCGAACACCCGGAAACCGATGCCGACTATATCGCGGAAAGCATGAAGCGCATTTATTCGATCAAGGAACGGGTGCGAAACGGTGTTGGAGAAATTCGCCGGGTCAATGTAAACGCGGCGCCCCTTCCCATAGACGACCTCAAGAAGCTTCACGAAGCGGGAATCGGTACCTTCCAGGTATTCCAGGAAACCTACCACCACAAAACCTATCGCGAGGTACATCCGGAAGGAACCCTCAAGGGAAATTATCCCTGGCGCCTCTATGCCCTGCACCGCGCCATGGACGCCGGTATCGACGACGTTGCCGTCGGCGCGCTTTTCGGTCTCTACGACTGGAAGTTCGAAGTAATGGGCATGGTCGCCCACGCGCGGGACCTTGAAAAACGCTACGGCCTCGGACCCCATACCGTGTCCGTTCCCCGGCTCGAGCCCGCATCCGACACCGACTTCTCCTGGGTCAAACACCGGGTAAGCGACGATGAGTTCAAGTTCCTCATCGCGGTACTCCGCCTCGCCATTCCCTATGCCGGACTCATCGTAACCAATCGGGAAAGCCCGGAGATGCTCCGTTCGGTCATCAAGATGTGTACCCAACGCGACGCGGACAGCCGCGTCGGAATCGGAGCCTACGCGGACGCTTTCCCCGCAGACGCGGAAGCAGGTGGCGGAGACGATCAGAAAGGCGAACGCCAGCAGTTCATCCTGGGGGACACCCGGAGCCTCGACGCAATTATCCGGGAACTCGCGGAAATGGGTCACATTGTTTCGTTCTGTACCGCCGGCTACCGTTGCGGCCGAACCGGAAAGAAAATAATGGATGCCCTCGCGTCCGGACAGGAAGGGTGCTTCTGTAAACTGAACGCCATTCTCACCTTCCAGGAATGGCTTGAAGATTTCGCCACACCGGAGACAAAGAGAATTGGCGATACCATCATCGAACAGGAAATGAAAGAGGTCCGCGAACGTGTTCCCGCGGACTTCTCCGAGGCGCAACTGAATCACCTCGAAAAAGCCCGGGCGAGAATTCTCGCCGGGGAGAGAGATATTTACTTCTAGGAGTTTTTCATGAATGAAACGCCCAAGGCCCTTCGTCTGCATATCGGTATATTCGGACGGACGAATACGGGAAAATCGAGCTTCGTAAACCTCATTACCGGACAGAGCATTTCCATTGTCTCACCGGTTGCCGGCACCACAACGGATGTGGTCCGCAAGAGCATGGAGCTTCTTCCCGTAGGACCGGTTACCTTTCTCGATACCGCCGGCATCAATGACGATTCCGGCCTTGGCGAACTCAGAATCGGCCGGACAAAGGAAGCCCTCACCTCGAGCGACATAGCCGTCCTCGTGATTGAACCCGGAGTCTGGACCGACTATGAGGCGGCCCTTGCCGCTGAAGCGGAAAAGCAGAACACGCCGCTCATCCTTGTCGTTAACAAGAGCGACATGACGCCCCCGGAAAACGCCGCGGAACTGCCGGAAACGCTCCCCGCGGATCGCATCATGCGCATTTCCTGCGCAACGGCGGAGCAGAATCCGGCCGAACGCGAGGCGATAATCCAGGACTTCAAGAAACTGATTCTAACGGTTTGTCCCGACGACTTCCTGGAGCCGCCCGCCATTCTCGGCGACCTGTTGCCTGCCGGCAAGGACACCCCTCATGTTGTCCTCATTGTCCCGATTGACACCCAGGCGCCCAAGGGCCGGATCATTCTCCCGCAGGTTCAGGCGATTCGCGACACGCTCGATTTCAACGCCGCGTCGACCGTCGTCAAGGAAAACGGGTATCCCGTGTTCCTCACAAAGCTTGCCGAAAAACCGGACCTCGTGGTTTGCGATTCACAGGTTGCCCGGAAAATGGTCGTCGATACCCCGGACGATATTGCCTGCACCACGTTCTCCATCCTCTTTTCCCGCTACAAGGGAGATATTACCCTCATGGCGGAGGGAGGCGCGGCCATACACCGGCTCAAGGACGGAGACCGGGTTCTCATCTCCGAAGCCTGTACCCACCATCCGCTTCTGGATGATATCGGACGAATCAAGATTCCCAAATGGCTCCGCGAATTTACCGGGCTCGATATCGCGTGCGTACACACCGCCGGGAAAGAGTATCCAACCGATCTCTCACAATTCGCGCTCATCATCCATTGCGGCGCCTGTACACTTACCCGGCGGGAAACCCTCTGGCGGATCGAACAGGCCCGTGTGGCGGGTATCCCGGTAACCAACTACGGCATCGCCATTTCAGTGCTGCAGGGTGTTGCCGAGCGCACCCTTTCACCCTTCCCTGAAGCTCTCGCAGCCTACCACGCGGTAAAAGACCGACGCACCGCAAAAGGAGCGCCTGAATGACACGCCCCGGCTTTACCGACTGTCTCGAGCGGGTACGCGAAAACCCCGACGCCGCGCAGGAAGACCTCGTTTTTTTGCTCAACAATGAAAGCCCCAAAGAAGACGCCCTTCTTTTCGCTGCGGCGGCCGATGTACGTGACCGCTACTGCGGTGCGCGCATGGTGCTCCGCGGCCTCGTGGAATTTTCCAGTTATTGCGGGAATACCTGCCATTACTGCGGACTCAACCGGGCAAACGGTAAAGCCGAACGCTACCGTCTTACTCCCGATGAAATGGTGGAAAGCGCCCGGCTCGTTTGGGACGCGGGGATACACACCATAGTTTTACAGGCGGGAGAAGACGGCATGCCGGCGGAAACACTCGCGGATGTTATCTCCCGGATCAAGAGCGAACACGACATGGCAATCACCCTTTCGGTGGGCGAACGCCCCCGGGCCGACTACGCCCGCTGGAAAGACGCCGGAGCCGACCGCTATCTCCTGCGCGTTGAAACCACCGATCCCGCGCTCTACGCCTCACTTCATGACGGGAGGACGGTTGAAACCCGGCTTGCCTGTCTCGATACCCTGCAGGAACTCGGCTACCAGACCGGAAGCGGTTTCATGGTGGGCCCACCCGGACAGACCCTCGATATAATCGCGCAGGACATCCGTTTTCTTGCCCAGCGCGAATACGACATGATCGGCATCGGCCCCTTCATTCCGCATCCGGAGACACCGCTCGCACACGCGAAAACCGGAGACCTCAAGCTCACCCTGCGGACGGTCGCGCTCATCCGTCTTACGAGCCGGAATGCCTGGCTCCCGGCGACCACGGCACTCGGCAGCCTGGATCAGGATTACCGGGTGGACGCGCTCCGGGCCGGAGCGAATGTGGTCATGCCGAACTTTTCGCCTGCGGACGTAAAAAAGAAATATGAGATTTATCCCGGGAAACGGTGCGTAACCGAACAAACCGGTGCCTGCGCCGGCTGCATGGCGGGTCTTGCTCTGGCCGCCGGCCTCGAACTGGACTATTCCCGGGCGGACAGCCTCAAACGCGTTCCGGTGTAATCCCGAGTTTTTTCATGCGGCTCTGGAGTGTCGTCGGTTTAAGTCCGAGAAGACGCGCAGCCCCGTCTTCTCCGTAAATCTTCCCGCCTGATAAAGCAAGCGCCGCGCGGATATGTTCGCGTTCGGCCTCGGCGAGCGAAACGATGGACGAAGCTGGTAACCCCGCGGGGGTTGTGCTCCCCGCGGGAGTTGCGCTCCCCGTGGCAGCTGATAGCCCCGCGGGAGTTGGGTTCCCCGCGGCCGGCACGCACACACACCGCATTGCCGAGTCCGCGAAGTGATCCGCGGTCATCTCGCCGCCGCGGGCAAGGATTGCCGCACGCTCAACCGCGTTTTTCAGCTCACGGACATTTCCCGGCCACTCGCGGCACAGGAGCATGTCGAGCGCGTCGGCGGAAAACGACAGGTTTTCCCAGCCCGGTTCCTCCCGGAGACGACGCGCAAAAAACTCGGCGAGCAGGAGCACGTCGTTTCCGCGTTCACGAAGCGGGGGCAACGACACCGGGAACACCGAAAGCCGGTAAAAGAGATCCTCCCGGAACCGGCCGTCCCCGACCGCCTTTGAAAGATCGGCGTTTGTCGCCGCGACAATACGGACATCAACATGAACCGACCGCTCACCGCCAACCCGCTCGAAAAGTCCTTCCTGCAAAACACGAAGCAATTTTGGCTGTATTTCCTGCGGCAGGTCACCGGCTTCGTCAAGGAAGAGGGTTCCGCCGTTCGCGAGTTCGAAGCGTCCTTTCCGGAGCGCCTGTGCGCCCGTAAACGCGCCCTTCTCGTGCCCGAACAATTCACTTTCCGCAAGCGTTGCCGGAAGGGCGGAACAGTTTACCGCGACAAAGGGGCCGTCGCTTCGCGGCGAAAGCCGGTGAATGAGCCGGGCAGCTTCTTCCTTGCCGGTACCCGTTTCGCCCAGAATGAGCACGGGGGACGAGGTCGCGGACACCAAGGTCAACATGTCCACTACCGCTTTCCATGCCGGCGATTCCCCGGCGAAGGAACGGTACGCATCCGCTTTGGAAGAAAGCAGCCTGTTCCGCTCCCCGGCGAGACGTACGGTAACATCCTGCAAATCGGCTTCCCGCCGGGCCTGCTGCAGGGCAATGGCAATAAGCCGGGAAATAACCCCGATAAAATTGAGAATTTCGCGTGAAAAGATTCCGCAGCTCCGGTGATCAAGAGTCAGAAGACCGATAACCTCCCCGCCGGCAATGAGCGGGGAAACCATGCACGAATGCGCGTCGGGCAAGTCGAGTATTTTATCGTAGGTGTCAACATGGGACTCGTCTTCCGCGAACAGATGCGGTTTTTCCGCTTCCAGAAGACGGCGGATATCCGGCCGTTTGGTAAGAGAAAGGGAAAACTCTTTAAACGCGGGGCCGGAGAGCGGACCGGTCGCGGTATGAACGGACAGGGTATCCTCTCCGTCAAAATCGAGTACTACCGCAAGCTCATAGTCTACAAGCTCGTGAAGGGCCTCAAGAACAATGCTCATGGTTGCCGACTGCGACAACGAATATTCGGTGTATAACGACATATCGGTGTCAGTATAACCGAAATATCGGTGCCGTGCAAGTAGAATCCCGCCTACCACGAAGCCATGCACGGTGGTACCACTATAAAATATGCCAACCAACGTTTTATCTCTTTACCATACAAAAACTTGACTCGTTATATGTCAGAAATATTTGCATTTTTCATACCTTGGCACGAAACTTGCAGGTATACAGCCAAGCACTACTATCGTTTCAGAGGAAACGAATCATATTTTTTACAAGGAGTTTATTATGGAAAACACAGCACAACTCGTTGCCACCCTGCCCCGTATCGGAGAAAAGGCCCCGTCATTCAAGGCGGTAACCACCCAGGGAGAAATCAATTTCCCCGAACAGTACAAGGGGTCATGGGTCATCCTTTTCAGCCACCCCGCAGACTTCACCCCGGTATGTACTTCTGAATTCATGACCTTTGCCAGCATGGAAAAACAGTTCGCCGAACTCAATTGCAAACTCGTCGGACTTTCCGTGGACGGCTTGTACAGCCACATCGCCTGGCTCCGTACCATCAAGGACAAGATTGAATACAAGGGAATGAAAGACGTGGAAGTAAAATTCCCGCTCATAGAAGACATCACCATGGAAGTGGCGAAACTCTACGGCATGATCCAGCCCGGAGAGAGCAACACCAAGGCGGTTCGGGCGGTATTCGTCATTGACCCCGAGGGCATAATCCGAACCATGATTTACTATCCCCTGAGCATGGGACGCAATTTTGACGAACTGCTCCGCGTGGTTCAGGCCCTGAAGACTGCGGACGAGTTCTCCGTTGCGACCCCGGCCGACTGGCGCCCCGGAGACGATGTCATTGTTCCGACCGCGGGTTCCTGCGGTGTCGCGAAAGAGCGCATGGAAGCGAAGGACCTCAAGTGTTACGACTGGTTCTTCTGTACGAAGGAGCTCGACAAAGACACCGTCCTCAAGGCAATCAAGAAGTAACTGCTACGAAAATTGTTGAAAAAAAGGCAGCCGCTCGGCTGCCTTTTTCATGTCACCTGTACATAAAACCGTCTCGAACGCGGACCGTCGAACTCGCAGAAGTAAATGCCCTGCCAGGTTCCCAACAGGAGCCGCCCACCCGACACGATAATCTGTTCGCTCGCGCCGATCGTGCTCGATTTGAGGTGCGCGGCGGAATTTCCTTCAGCATGCCGGAACTCCGGCCGATCGGGATAGGTCTTCGCGAGGGCAAAGAGCAGATCACGCACCACGTCGGGGTCGGCGTTTTCATTGATAGTAATCGCCGCGGTAGTGTGCGGACAGAAGACCGTACACACACCGTCCGTAACGCCGCTGTCGCGGACCGCTTCTGCGACCTGCCGGGTGATATTCACAAAATCCTCCCGGGAGGTCGAAAGCGAAAACTCGCGTACGGCCATTAGTCTTCCACGTCCGGCTCGTTACCGGAGAGATACGCGTTGATGCTCGCGGCAGCCTTGCGCCCCTCGCCCATGGCGAGAATGACGGTCGCGGCCCCGAGCACGATGTCGCCGCCGGCCCAGACCTTTTTGAGGCTGGTCCGCTGCTTGTCGTCTACCACAATGTTTCCCCGGTCGGTAACGCTGAGCCCTTCGGTGGTCTGGGCCATGAGGGGGTTCGACTCGTTGCCGAGCGCGATGATCATGGCGTCAACCGGGATCTCGTGCTCGGTTCCGGCTTTGGCAACCGGACGGCGCCGTCCGGAGGCATCGGGTTCGCCGAGTTCGTAGTCGAGAACCTCAACAGCGCGTACGCGGCCGGTATCGTCTCCGATAATCCGGGTGGGGTTCTGCAGGAAGCAGAACTCGACGCCTTCTTCCTCGGCATGCATGACTTCTTCCACACGCGCAGGCATTTCGGTGCGGGTGCGGCGGTAAATGCAGTACACCTTGTCCGCGCCCAGGCGCAGGGCCATGCGGCACGCATCCATGGCGACGTTTCCGCCGCCCACAACAGCCACCGTCTTCGCGGGATACAGGGGCGTGTCCGCATGCTCGGTATCAAATGCCTTCATGAGGTTGGCCCGGGTCAAGTACTCGTTCGCGCTGAATACGCCGATAAGATTTTCACCTTCGATATTCATGAACTTGGGAAGCCCGGCGCCGGTGCCGATGAAGGCGGCATCGAAGCCTTCCCGGTCGAGAAGGTCGTAAATGGTTTCGGTTCGGCCCACGAGGAAGTTTGTCCGGAACGTAACACCCATGGCCTTGAGCGTCTCGACTTCTTTGGCGACAATCGCTTTGGGAAGGCGGAATTCGGGGATGCCATACACCATGACACCTCCGGTCTTGTGAAAGGCTTCAAATATGGTTACGTCATGGCCTTCGCGCCGTACGTCTGCGGCAACGGTGAGTCCCGCGGGACCGGATCCGATAACCGCGACCTTCTTGCCCGTAGCGGCTGCTACCGCCGGCGGTTTGATGAGACCGTTTTCCCGTTCCCAGTCAGCGACAAAGCGTTCAAGCCGGCCAATCGCAACGGCCTTGTCCACCGTCTTGAGCGATTTGCCAACGGTACAGGCACTCTGGCACTGTTTTTCCTGGGGACACACCCGGCCGCAAATGGCGGGAAGCAGGTTCGTCAACTTGATGGTCGCAACCGCTTTCGCGTAATCACCGTCCTGGATACAGGCGATAAACTCCGGAATAGGGACACCGACCGGACAGGCCGCCACGCAGGGGCGGTTCTTACAGCCGAGACAGCGGGCCGCTTCAACCCGCGCCTGTTCCTCGGTATACCCCAGGGCAACTTCGCCCATCTCACGCGCCCGTTTCACGGGATCGCGCGCGGGCATTTCCTGCACCGGAATTTCCATCCGGTCTTTGGGAGACAACGTCTTCCCTTTAATGGCATTCCATATCTTTTCTGCTTCGCGGGCAAGTTCTTCCTGTGTCTTGTGGCTCATCAGGCCCCTCCCTTCTTGTCCGGATCGCCAACACGGTTGGCTTCCATTTCCATGTGGCATTTGTGATGATCGGCGTCTTCCCGTTCCTTGTATGCCTTCATGCGCATCATCATGTTGTCAAAATCAACTTCGTGACCATCAAATTCGGGACCGTCTACACAGACGAATTTGGTCTTCCCGCCGACAGTAACGCGGCAGCCGCCGCACATGCCGGTTCCGTCGATCATGATGGTGTTGAGTGAAACAACGGTATGAACGCCGTAGGGCTTTGTAGTCGCGGCACAGAACTTCATCATTATGGGCGGGCCGATGGCAACCGCTTCTTTGGGCGGCTCGGCACTCTCACAGAGTTCCTTGAGCGGTTCGGTAACCAGCCCTTTCCGGCCGTACGATCCGTCGTCGGTTACGACAATGAGTTCGTCGGACGCGGCACGCATTTCCTCTTCAAAAATGACGAGGTCCTTGGTGCGGGCGCCTATGATGGTAATAACCTTGTTGCCGGCAGCTTTGTGCGCCTTCACTATCGGATAGAGCGGCGCGACACCGATACCGCCGCCTACACAGACCACCGTACCTTTCTTTTCAATATGGGTCGGTTTACCGAGCGGACCGAGAATCGCCTCGATCGAGTCGCCCACGTTTTTGATCGCGAGCTTGTGCGTCGTCGCCCCGACCGTCTGGAAGACGAGTGCGATCCAGCCTTCTTCGGCGTTGGCGTCTGCGATAGTCAGGGGAATGCGTTCCCCGTAATCAATATCAATCTGCACCAGAACAAATTGTCCGGCCTTGCGGTTCCGGGCAATTTCCGGCGCTTTTACGCGAAGATAAAAAACTTCTTCGGAAAATTGTTTCTTTTCCAGTATTTCGTGCATTATGCATCCCCTTTGAACATGACACTTGCGGCTTTTCTGTAATAATACAATATTTTTGCATATTTATACAATCCTGCAACGTTCCCCAGGAGCAAGGAATCTGCTATATTTCTTTTATGACGAGTACTCAATGGGGGGCGTTCTCCCGATTCAGAACAGAATTCCGCACGCACTGCGATCGATGGCTTGAAGCGGCCGGCGGAAATGACGGCTGGCTTGCCGCACTGCAAACAGAAGCGGCGGCGGCGGACGGCACTCCCGACTATCCGGTAGAGACGCCCATTGTGTACAATACCGTACTCGACACCCTCCGGCAAACGGACGATATCCGTCTCATCCTGGTGGGCGACAACCCGGGGAAAAATGAACAGCTCGCCAAAAACAGGCGCTACCTCGTGGGTCAGGCAGGAAAACTCGGCGAAGGATTCTTTCGCAAGAACCCCGACCTCGGCATCGATTTCCGCAAGCACGTCATCATTTTGAACAAGTCGCCCGTACATACGGCAAAGACCAAGCAGCTTGCCCGACTCCTCCGGGAAGGCCCGGCGGAATTCGCCGCACTCTTTGACGAAACCCAGCGCTGGATGGCCCGGGAAACCGCCGCACTTCAGCAGGCACTCGGCTGTCCGCTCTGGCTCGTAGGCTACGGAGAACTCCGCGAGAAAGGCTTGTTCTCGGTATACGCGAAAGAACTCGCGGCGGCAGCGCAGCACCCCGCGACAGTTGCGCACCCCGGCAGGGCAACCAGCACCAACGCGACAGCGCAGCACCCCGCGACAGTTGGGCACCCCGCCGGGAAGCTCTACTCGCCGCCCGTCTACCTTTTTCAACATTTTTCCATGAACCGCTTTTCAATCGATCTTCGAAGCCGGAGTGATCCGGGAAAATCGCTTGCGGAAAATCTGGCGATTATCGGAAAAGAACACCGGAAGGAAATACTTGGATGGTAAGCGCGAAACGCGGATTTTATGTCGGCCTGTTTACGCTGGCCCTGCCAATCATGGCGCAAAGTTTTATCAATTCACTCGTCAACATGGTGGATACCGTGATGATCGGCCGGCTGGGAACCGTCGAGATTGCGGCGGTCGGACTTGGAAACCAGATTTACTTTCTATTAAACATGATCTTCTTCGGCATTACGTCCGGAGGTGCCGTTTTTACCGCGCAGTTCTGGGGCAAAAAAGATCTCGCAGGAATAAAGCGGGCAACCGGTTTTTGCCTCGCCCTCGTTGTATCAATCGGATTACTGTTCACCCTTGTCTGCTTCATCTTTCCGCGATGGGTTATCCGGCTGTATTCCATCGACCCGGCGGTTATCGCTTCCGGCGCGCAGTATCTCCGCACCGTCTCGTTGAGCTTCATTCCCTTCGGCATTTCATTCGTGTTCGTCATCATTCTCCGGTCAGTCGAACGCATCCGCCTTTCCCTGTATTCCACCCTCATTTCACTCAGCCTGAACGTGGTACTGAACTACCTGTTCATCTTCGGCGCGGGACCGATCCCGGCGCTCGGCGTAACCGGCGCCGCGCTCGCGACACTCACCTCGCGGTTCGTTGAACTCTGTATTGTCCTTACCGTCTCCTACGCAAAAAAATACCCGCCGGCAGGAACGCTCAAAGAGTTCTTTTCCTTTACCACTACTTTCGCCGCGCGGTTTTCGCTCATTGCCGTTCCGGTAATAGTCAACGAACTTCTCTGGGGACTCGGCATAACACTCCAGAGCGTTATCTTCGCCCGAACCAATACCGACTCCATCGCAGCGTTCAATATTACAAACACCATCAGTAATCTCACCTGGGTCTTTTACATCGGGCTCGCGAACGGTGCGTCGGTAATGATCGGTAAAAAAATTGGCGAGGGCGATCACGACACGGCACGGAATTACGCGAGTCGCATTGTCCGCTTCGCACCGCTCACCGCGCCCGCAGTCATCGCGGTACTCTTTCTCTTACGTCCGCTGGTACCGTCATTTTTCAATATCTCGCCCCAGGCGCTCGCATACCTCAACAGCATGTTCATATTCCTTGCGCTCGCCTATCCGTTCCGCGCGTTTAACATCTCCATGATAATCGGCGTAGGCCGCGCGGGCGGCGACACACGCTTCACCGTACTCTATGACCTGTTTTTCATGTGGTTTTTCGCTTTACCCGCGGCCGCTCTCGCAGCCTTCATATTTGCCGCGCCGGTCTGGCTCATCTACCTGCTCGTCATGAGCGAGGAAATGATCAAGGTCGTCCCCGGGATGCTCCGCCTGAGAAGCGGCAAGTGGCTCCATGATGTGACGGGTGAAGGGTGAGCTCCTCCCCCGCGATCTCCCAGCACACGGTGCAAAGCTTCTCGCGGAACGCGCGGTCATGACTCACCACCAGAAGCGCGCCGGGATATTCCCCGAGGGCCTCCTCAATGGCCATACGCGAGGGAAGATCGAGATGATTCGTGGGTTCATCAAGAATGATGAGGGTACAGGACCGGAACAGTCCCTCTGCGAGTGCCAGCTTGCGGAATTCACCCGGACTCAGGAGTTCCGGGGAGTGCACCTGATCGGCCTTTCCATTCAACCGGTAAAAGTGGGAAAGAAGTTCGCCGAGGTCACCACAGTTGAGTAAACCGAACCGCCCGGTAAGCACCAGTCGTTCCAACTCACCGTACTCCTGGGGAATATGGAGCGTTTCACCGGTACGGATGCCGCCATTCGCAAACAACTTTCTGATCAGCGTGCTTTTCCCGCTCCCGTTCGCTCCGACAAGAGCAACACGGTCGCCGGGAGCGATCACCAGATCGGGATACCGCACCGACCTGCCCGCGCCAAGCGGGAGCGTCCCCGCAGGCAGGCGCGCCAGATAGTCGCGCGAACTCACCGCGCCGTCAATGGTAATCCCCGATTTTCTGAACCGAGGTTTTTCTTTTGCAGCAGCTTCGAGTTCTGTGCGGGTTCGCTCCGCCCGACTCTGCATCTTCTTCGCAAGCGCGTCTCCGATCGTATCCTTCCCGGTCAGACGGATCCCGTTAAGCCTGGCGCGGCCGTCATGATCCTTCGGAGAAAGCGTCCTCCCGGACAAACCTTTCTTCTTTTGGGCGGAGGTTTCACGACGGGCCTGGGTCTCGCCCTTCAATTGCTCATATCGCTGTTTGAGGTTTTCATACCGGCGCTGAGCGGCAGCTTTTTCCCGGGATTCCTGTTCAAAAACTTCCTCGAGCGTTCCCGGCCGGTACCGGGCGATTCCATCACCCACAAAGAGAAACCCGGAGCAGAGCGCTCCCAGAAAATCGCGATCATGACTGACCACGAGACCCACACCGTCAAACCCTTGTAATCCTTCCTGCAACAGATTCCTGGCGTCAGCATCAAGATGATTGGTCGGTTCATCGAGCGCGAGAAGGTCAGGTTCCCGCATGAGAGCGGCCGCGAGCTGAGCCCGCTTCCGCTCGCCGTGGCTCAACGTCTCCCAACGGTACGGCCAGTCATGACCAAGAGCGAACACACTGAAAAGACGCCCCGCGGTGTTGTTGCCCTCATAGAGGGACTGGAAAAATTCGTCGAGCGAGTCCCCCGGCAATTCCGTTTCCTGCGGGCAATAGATGCGGTCCCGCACGCCGGTAATACCCCCGCCCTGCAGGTCAAGACCGCCGCATATCAGGCGGAGCAGCGTCGTCTTGCCAGCGCCATTCCCACCGATTATCCCGGTCCATCCGGCATTCAATGAAAAATCGAGAGCGGTAAAAAGAGGTTCTGGTGATTGTTCGTAGTGATAGCTCAGCCCGGAAACAGACAGGGTTACTATGCTCATACGTGCTCCTTGGCATGGATTTGTATGAGCGGCATGTATTTGATCAGGTGAGAAAGCGCCGCTTCGTTATCTGTTGTTTCTCCCCGATCAGTCTATCATCCCTTCGTCTGCTCCTTTGTATGATGTGATAAACCAGTACTACCAAATTTTCTTTTTTCTGTAAAGGCTTGAAGACTGCTATCAAAATTGTTGAAAAATTTTTGCCCAAAGGACTTGATTACTTGACCCTCCCTGCCCGCTACCCTTGCCCCTCTCCCCGGTTGCCGGTACTATTTGCTCCATGCGTATTGTTATACTGTTCCTGAACCTTGCCTTTGTCGCTCTCATGCTGGTATATCTGGCAGCCATGGTTCTTTCTCTTCTATCTAACAGATACCGTCTGCGGAAAGTGGCGAAGAACATTGCCAGCATGGATCTGGTTTCCCGGCCGCTCTCCGCGAAGGAAGCTGCCGCCTGCAAAAAGATCTATCCTCGTTTTGCAAAGCGCTTCCCGGCAGATGCGCGCGTTATTACCGTGAGCGGAGGCTACGGCTACACCACAATCAGCGGCAGATACGGCGCGGAATCGCGCATGCAGCACGCCATCGGCCCGCTCCCGTTTTACTTCATGCAGTGTATGGAAAGCAGTCTCAATGAAAATGAAGAAAACACCGCCGAACTGATCCTTCTTTCAAACGGAATGGCCGTTCCCGTATCAATCAACAGTAGGTGGACCGTACAACAAGAAGCCGCCGCGCGGGATGCGCTTGAAAAAGGACAATTCGCAGCGGCGGCCGCGGGCACGTCAAAACTCGTCGATCGCCATAAACCGCCAACCGCCCGTGAATACCTGATGTATCACCCTCCAATACGTTTGGCCGCGTCGGTCATCTTGCTCATCGGTATCATCCTGCTCCTGACCTGGAACCGTGAAAGCCCCATCATCCTGCTGTACGCCGGAACCGCCGTAACCGCGGCGGCCTTTCTCTGGATACTCGTTCCCGGCGGCGCCCTCGCGGCAAAAAAAACAAGCTTGGTCAGGCTTTCGGGAACCGCTGTTTTCCGCGGGAGCAGAATAATGGTCGACCGCTTTTTGCTCCAGGTCCTGCCAAAAGGATATGCACATATTGAAGACGGGAAACCGGTAGTACTGGAAGGATGGATTCATCCGAAAAAACACGACGTGTTCTGCACCGCAACAATACATACTCCCTACGGTGAAACACTGTGGTCGCTCGAAAAAAACCACTGGTCACGGAACTGGATGCGTTTTCTTATCCCGCTCATTGTAACGACGATCGCCGTGCTCATATATACTGACGTGAACGCCTCTGGTACCATCGCGAATGATTACCTCAATTGGCGTAAACATGGACAGACGGTGCGGACATTCGATTCACTTTCCCGCCTCGCGGAAGAAGTCGAAAAACCCGGCGGTATTCCTGCGGGTTCTATTCTGAATCTTGAAAACTTCGCAATCCTGCAAGACCCGTCCCGACCGGGCACGGACTATGCCTACCGGGTCACAGAGAGAAAGGCAGCTGAATCGCCGGACTTTTCGGAAGCCCGGAAACGTGCTGCGCAGCTTTCCCGCCTCATCCGCACACCGCTCGCCACCAGCATCTTTATCGGAACGAACTACCCGGAAACCCGTCTTTGGTATATCTCGCTGTACATTGACCAGTTCACCTCGAACGAATCCCCCGCAGACTTCGCGGAGATCTTTTCCGACTCTATACACTTCACGTCATTTCTCGAAGCGGCCTCGGCCTATGAAGCAGCCGGGTTTACCGGAAGCACTGACTCGCTCCTTCATTCCTGGACTGCCTTCCTCCGGGAAGAAACGGACACCATCAACGAACTTATCACGAACGAAGTAACACGGGCACTGCAAAACCAGACGGGAGTTCCAATTACCAGCGACTACTTCACTCCGGACGCATCCATATCCATTCCCTGGTCGTATCTGGAAGAAAGCCATTTTGACCCCTACCAGATCCCATCCCCGTCCCGACACAATTTTGGCCGCAGCGAACCAAGAGAATCATGGATCGCGGAGACCCCACGTTTTGAAGAAAGACTCAACGAACTGAAAGAACTGTATACGTATTTCCCAAACACGACAGACGGTAGTCCCATCGCGTTTGTTACTGGTTCCGGCAGGACAACGGACGGGGAGCCCATACTCGAGCTCTCATTCTCCCGCTACCGGGTAGAACGGGCGCAGCAGGAAAGGGAAAAGCTCATCATTCTTCTTGCTCTTACCGCATTTGGAATTGGTTTTACTTTGGGACTGCTATCAAAATTGTTGAAATAATCTTGCCTAAAATGCCAGAAATCCTGGCCATTCTACCCTGATTTACTCTATATACCTCTCTGCGGGGAGGTATATATGTCGCAACACGCCGGACGATTGTCCGCTGGACGATTGTCCGCTGGACGCCCAGTCCGTCGGCCAACGTTCTGTCCAAATCCCGACTGCCCCTACCACAACCGGAAGCTCGCCCGCACGAGCCCCTGGTACTATCATTA